>CAMNAT010000024.1 GCA_946531785.1 uncultured Oscillospiraceae bacterium | reverse complement strand
TTAAAGAGGATATCGTTATCCTTTATGCAGCCTATGACTATATTTGTGTTTCCTATATCTATTGCAAGCAGCAAAGCTATCACCCTTTCGGTATAGAGATGTACACATTATAACACTCTGTGGCGGTTTTTTCAATAAAAAAGGACAGAATTTTCAAATATTTCATATGTAATATAATTTTAACTTGATATTTTCAGGGGTATGCGTTATAATATAAGCTAGAATACTATGATAAAATAGGAAGGGTATTAATAAAATGGAGAATATGACAATGGAACAGCTTTTGTTTCCGGATATAGATAAGACTCCCGCGGACTATGAGGCGATGTATCCGCCGCGCAACCTCGGCGAGGGCGCAAAGGTAACCAGATTCGCGCCGTCACCGACGGGCTTCCTGCATTTCGGCAGCCTGTTCGCGGCATTCATCGCGGCTCAGACAGCGGGCAAGGACGGCGTTTTCTATCTCAGGATAGAGGACACCGACAAAAAGCGCGAGGTAGAGAACGCGGTAGAGGGAATAGTGAACGGATTAAAGGATTTCGGCATCATCCCGAGCGAGGGCGCGATCTCCGACAATGCCGAGACGGGCGCGTATGCGCCGTATACGCAGAGCCGCAGAACGCCGATATATCAGGCGTATGTAAAGGATCTCGTTTCCAAGGGTCTGGCATATCCCTGCTTTATGACCGAGGAGGAGATCGCGGAGATCAGAAAGGCTCAGGAGGCGGAAAAGGCGCTCCCCGGTATCTACGGCAAATATGCAAAATACCGCGGCATAACGGCAGAGGAAGCGAAAAAGAGGATAGACGCGGGCGAGGAATATGTTGTCCGCTTAAAGTCACCCGGCAAGCCGGACGGCAGGATCAAGTTCAAGGACGAGATCAAGGGCAAGATCGAGATACAGGAGAATATCTTAGATATCGTCCTGCTCAAAAAGGACGGCACACCGACCTATCATTTCGCTCACGCGATAGATGACCACCTCATGCGCACAACTCATGTAACGCGCGGCGACGAGTGGCTCTCATCGGTGCCGATACATCTGCAGCTTTTCTATGTTCTGGGCTTCAAGGCTCCGAAGTATGCGCATATCGCGCCGATCATGAAGGAGGACGAGGAGACCCACGGCAAGAGAAAGCTTTCAAAGCGCAAGGATCCGGAGGCGGCTGTGAGCTTCTATGCCGAGGCGGGCTATCCGGCAGGCGCTGTCAATGAATATCTCATGACGATAGCAAACTCGAATTATGAGGACTGGAAGCGCGCGAACAAGACCGAGACGATAGAAAAATTCCCGTTTGCGCTTAACAAGATGAGCAAGGCGGGCGCGCTGTTCGATCTCGTGAAGCTGCACGATATCTCAAAGACATATATCTCAACTCTCGACACCGAGACCGTATATAACGCGGTGCTCGCGTGGTCGAATGTATATGATGAGGAGCTTTACCGCCTCATCACCGATGCTCCGGACTATGCGCGCAGGATATTCAGTATCGAGCGCGGCAACAAGAAGCCGAGGAAGGATATCGGCAAGTGGAGCGAGGTAAAGGACTATATCGCATATTTCTATGACGATCTGTTCGACGGGGAATATGAAAGTATCCCGAATGTGACCAGCGAGGATGCAAGAGCGATACTGGAGCGTTATCTGGAAATATACGATCCCGACGGTGCGGCTGAGGACTGGTTCCCGCAGGTGCAGGCACTCGCGGAGGAGCTGGGCTTTGCAAGATCGCCAAAGGACTACAAGGCTGAGCCTGACAGGTACAAGGGTCATGCCGGAGATGTTTCGAGCGTTATAAGAGTTGCCGTTACCGGCAGACGCAACACTCCCGACCTGTATTCGATAATGCAGACAATGGGCGGGAGCAAGGTCAGAGAGCGGATAACAGCCGCAAAGGACGCATTAAAATAAAATGGAGAAGTAACCAATGGAAGAATATGTATCAAAGCATTTTATAGAAGAAGCAATAGATAAGGATCTGGCGGAGGGCAACTACGATCATGTACAGACAAGGTTCCCGCCGGAGCCGAACGGGTATCTGCATATCGGCCATGCAAAGGCTATATGCATAGATTTCGGCATGGCAAAGGAATATAACGGCGAGTGCAATCTCCGTTTTGACGACACGAACCCGACCAAGGAGGATGTCGAGTATGTCGATTCGATCATGGAGGATATCGCATGGCTGGGCTTCAAGTGGAACAAGGTCTTATTCGCGTCGGACTATTTTGACGATATGTATGAGGCGGCGATAAAGCTCATCAAAAAGGGCAAGGCGTTTGTATGTGATCTGAGTCCCGAGGAGATACGAGAGTATCGCGGCACGCTCACCGAGCCGGGCAAAAACAGCCCGTACCGTGACCGCTCCATTGAGGAGAACCTTGATCTGTTTGAGCGCATGACGAAGGGCGAGTTCCCCGACGGGTCAAAGGTGCTGAGAGCAAAGATAGATATGGCATCGCCGAACCTGAATATGCGCGACCCGATCATATACAGAATTTTACGCGCGCATCATCACCGCACCGGCGACAAGTGGATAGTTTACCCGATGTATGACTTTGCGCATCCGATCTCCGATACGGTCGAGGGCGTTACGCATTCGCTCTGCTCACTGGAGTTTGAGGATCACAGACCGCTCTATGACTGGGTGCTGCGCGAGGTGGGCTATGAGGCTCCGTCGCGTCAGATCGAGTTCGCGAGGATGAACCTCAACTATACGCTTACCAGTAAGCGCCGCTGCCTGAAGCTTGTGCGCGACGGCATCGTTGACGGCTGGGACGATCCGAGAATGTCAACGCTCTGCGGTATGCGCCGCCGCGGCTACACGCCGGAGTCGATCCGCGACTTCTGCGAGAGGATAGGCGTGGCGAAGGCGAACAGTGTTATCGACTTCGCGATGCTGGAGGCATGTATCCGCGAAGATCTCAACAAGCATGCGCCACGCGCTATGGCGGTGCTTGATCCGATAAAGCTTATTGTGGACAACTATCCTGAGGATATGGTAGAGGAATTTGAGGTCGAGGTCAACCCCGAGGACCCGTCAATGGGCACGAGGAAGGTCGAGTTCTCAAAGTATCTGTATATAGAGCGCGAGGACTTCCGCGAGGAGGCGCCGAACAAGTATAAGAGGATGGTGCCGGGCAGAGAGATACGCTTGAAGGGCGCGTACTATGTGACCGCCACCGGCTGCGAAAAGGATGCGGACGGCAACATCATCGCCGTACACTGCGACTATGCCCCCGATTCAAAGGGCGGCGACAGCGCGGACAAGCGCAAGGTAAAGGGCACGATCCATTTCGTGAGCGCGGCTCATGCGCTCGATGCCGAGATCAGGCTCTATGACAGGCTCTTCAATGTTCCGAACCCGTCGGACGAGACAGGTGTTGAGAGCTTTACCGATAACCTCAATCCGGACAGTGAGGTCATCATGGCAAACGCGAAGGTTGAGAGCAATCTCAGGGACGCGAAGCCGGGCGACAAGTTCCAGTTCATGCGTCAGGGCTACTTCTGCGTGGATAAGGATTCAACTGATGAAAAGCTCGTCTTTAACCGCACTGTCGGCTTAAAGGATTCGTGGGCAAAGATGAATAAATAAGGAGAGAGACAAAAATGATAGATTACAATGATTTTTTTGCAGACAGAGTAAAGCCGATGAAGGGCTCGGCAATTCGTGAGATGTTCAAGCGTATGGCAGATCCCGAGATAATCTCACTCGCGGGCGGAAATCCGGCATCTGAGCTTTTCCCCGGCGATGAGCTTTCAAAGATAGCGGGCAAGATACTCATGACCTCGCCGACGCTCGCTCTGCAGTACGGCACGACAGACGGCTATCCCAAGATGAAGGACTGCGCAAGGGCGAGAGCCGAGAAGGTAAATTCATACCGCGACGGCGATGCGATCATAATTATGACCGGCGCAAACCAGGGCATAGACCTTACCGCTAAGTGCATCTTAAACAAGGGCGACAAGATAATCGTTGAGAGCCCGAGCTTCATCGGCAGCCTCAACGCGTTCAGAACATATGAGTGTCAGCTTGTCGGCGTGGATATGGACAACGACGGCATGAGAATGGATAAGCTTGAAGAAGCGCTCAAGGCAAACCCCGACGCGAAGCTTTTATACACCATCCCGACCTTCCAGAACCCGACCGGCACAACAATGCCGCTTGAGAGAAGAAAGAGACTTTTGGAGCTTTGCAAGGAATATAATGTCCTCATAATCGAGGATAACCCATACGGCGATCTGCGCTTCTCCGGCGAGGATGTTCCGACCATCAAGTCGCTCGATACCGAGGGCAGGGTGATCTACTGCGGCTCGTTCTCAAAGATACTGTCACCGGGTATGCGCCTGGGCTACATAGTGGGTCCCGCTGCGCTGCTTGAAAAGATCGAGATCTTAAAGCAGGTAAACGATGTGCATACGCCCATGCTCACTCAGCTCATGTGCGTTGAGTTCATGAAGAAGTATAACATTGATGACTATATCGAAAAGAACCGCGCTCTCTACGGCAAAAAGTGCAAGGCAATGCTCGACACGATGGAGGAATGCTTCCCCAAGGGCAAGCTCGAGTGGACTGTACCGGAGGGCGGTATCTTCCTGTGGTGTACCATTCCCGGCTTTGAGGGCGATATGAACGATATAGTGAACAAGTGTCTTGAAAAGAAGGTAGCGATAGTGCCCGGCTCTAACTTTGCGATAGACCAGAGCCTGCCGTCGAACCAGTTCAGACTCAACTATTCATCCGTACCGATCGAGAAGATCGTTGAGGGCGTAAAGCGCCTCGGAGAAGTGTTAACAGAAGTATTATAAGGAGATCACATAACATGGAAAATCAGAACAATGCGCCCGAGAGGAAGAAGAGAGTTTTTTCGGGTGTGCAGCCGTCGGGCACGATAACGCTCGGCAACTATATCGGCGCGATAAAGAACTGGGTGGCGCTGCAGGATCAGTATGACTGCACCTTTGCCATGATGGATATGCATTCCATCACAGTGCGCCAGACACCGGCGGAGCTGAGGAAGCACACTCTGGAGCTTCTCGCGCTCTATATCGCGTGCGGCATAGATCCGGAAAAGTGTACGCTCTTTATCCAGTCGCACAACAGCGCTCATGCGGAGCTTGCATGGGTGCTCAACTGCTTCACATATATGGGCGAGCTGCAGAGGATGACGCAGTTTAAGGACAAGAGCGCAAAGCATGCCGATAACATCAATGCCGGACTCTTCACATACCCCGTGCTCATGGCGGCGGATATCCTGCTGTATCAGGCGGACTGTGTTCCGGTCGGCAAGGATCAGATGCAGCATATCGAGATATGCCGCGACATAGCGCAGAGGTTCAATGCCATCTACGGCAATGTGTTCACGATCCCCGAGGGGCTGATGGTGAAATCGGGCGCTAAGATAATGAGCCTGCAGGAGCCGACAAAGAAGATGTCAAAATCAGACGCGAACCCGAAGGCGTTCATATCGATGATGGACGATTTCAGTGTTATCGCGAAAAAGATAAAGAGCGCTGTTACCGACAGCGAGGCTGTTATAGAGTACCGTCCCGACGACGATGCAAAGGCGGGCGTGAATAACCTTCTGAGCATCATGGCGGTGATGACCGGCAGCACTCCGGAGCAGGTGGCAAAGGACTTTGAGGGTCAGGGCTACGGCACCTTCAAGGCAGCTGTTGCCGATGCGGTTGTAGAGGGCATCCGCCCGATCCGCGCCGAGTATGACCGGATAATAAAGGACAAGGCATATCTTCAGGATATATACAGATCCGGTGCTGAGTCCGCGCACAGGATGGCAAGCAGAACGCTTAAAAAGGTATATAAAAAAGTAGGTTTCGTAATTGATTAATACACGAAAGGCTGGATGAAATGATAAACTATGCAAATATGATATTCACGTTTCTGATATCCTTCATATTTACATTCGCCACGACTCCCATCGTGCGCAGACTGGCGTACAGGATAGGCGCGGTGGATGTACCGAAGGATAAGCGGCGCGTGCATAAGCGTCCGACACCGAGGATCGGCGGACTTGCGATCATATTCGGCTTTATGGTCGCGGTGTGCTGCTTCAATAACGACTGGTCACGGAGCACGATATCCATTCTTATCGGCGCCGCGATACTGGGAGTGCTCGGTATCATTGACGACTGCAAGGATCTTGACGCCAAGCTGAAATTCCTGGTACAGATAGCAGCGGCGCTGGTGGTCGTGCTGTACGGCAATCTGAGGATATCGGTCATCTCGAACCCGAATGTGTTCAGTGAAACTCCGTATACGGTGCTGCCGACATGGCTTTCGATAACGGTATCGGTGGTATGGATAGTGTTCATGACCAACGCAGTGAACTTCATCGACGGACTTGACGGTCTGGCGGCGGGCGTGTCGGCGATAATGTCAATGTCACTTGTTTTTATCGCCATAACCTATCATCAGTATTCACTCGCGATCATGGGTATCGCGCTGATGGGCTCATGCTTCGGATTTCTGCCGTTCAACTTCAATCCGGCAAAGATATTCATGGGCGATACCGGCTCGACATTTTTGGGCTTCATGCTCGCGGTGCTGTCGGTAAAGGGAATGTTCAAGTCATACGCGGTCATATCGTTCGCGGTACCGATACTCATGCTTGGACTTCCGCTGTTCGACGCGACCTTTGCAATGGTGCGCCGTATCTTATCGGGCAAGAGCCCGATGGTCGCCGACCGCGGACATCTGCATCACAGGCTGTTCGATATGGGCTTTTCGCAGAAGCAGACGGTGTTCATCCTCTACGCCATCAGCGGCGTTCTGGGTATAACGGCGATACTGCTTGCGGAACAGAGATTTTTAAGAGCAATGCTGCTTCTTATGGGCGTGCTGATATTCCTGCTCATCGCCACGCTGTTTGGCAAAAACACCTTTGTGCATAAGGTGATACAAAGGAACGGCAGGCAGGATGAGGCGGAAAATATGGAGAAAAGGATAAGTACTATGTGGGATAAGGACAGAAAACTAAAGGTAATGCTGGTCTTCGGAACAAGGCCGGAGGCGATAAAGATGTGTCCGCTCGTGCTGGAGCTGAAAAAGCATCCGGACACGATAGAGCCGGTAGTCTGTGTTACGGCGCAGCACAGGCAGATGCTGGATCAGGTACTGGAGATCTTTGATGTAAAGCCCGACTATGATCTTGACATAATGAAAACGCGCCAGAGCCTCACGGGCATAACTACAAGGGTACTTGAAGGCTTTGAGGATGTGCTCAAAAAGGAGCAGCCGGATATCGTGCTCGTTCACGGCGATACCTCTACCAGCTTTGTTGCGGGTCTTGCCGCGTTCTATCAGCAGATAAGGGTCGGTCATGTTGAGGCGGGGCTGAGGACATATGATATATACAGCCCGTACCCGGAGGAGATGAACCGTCAGCTCACAGGCAGGATCGCGAACCTGCACTTTGCGCCGACGATCAGGAATTACAATAACTTAATAAAGGAAAATGTCGGCGAGACACGGATATATATAACCGGTAACACCGTTATCGACGCGTTAAAGACGACGGTAAAGGATGACTATGAGTTCAGGGATGAGTGTCTCAGAACACTCGACTATGAGAATAAGCGTGTCATCATCGTCACCGCGCACCGCCGCGAGAACCTCGGCAAGCCGCTTGAGGATATATGCACAGCCATCAAGGAGATAGTTACGAAGTACACAGATACCGAGGTGGTATATCCGGTGCATCTCAATCCCGCAGTACGCGATACGGTCTGGAGCATTTTAGGCGAAACAGACCGCGTGCATCTTATAGATCCGCTTGATACCGATGAGCTGCATAATGCGATCTCGCGCAGCTTCATGGTAATGACCGATTCCGGCGGCATCCAGGAGGAGGCACCGGCACTTGCTAAGCCTGTTCTTGTCCTGCGCCGCGAGACGGAGCGCCCCGAGGCGGTAGAGGCAGGTACGGTCAAGCTCGCGGGCGTGGATAAGGATACCATAATAAGGATGGCATCAGAGCTTTTAGACAGCAAAAAGGCATACGACAGCATGGCGCAGGCTGCGAATCCGTATGGCGACGGCGAGGCATCAAGGAGGATCACCGAGGCGCTTATGTATGAGTTCGGTCTGACCGAAAGTAAGCCGGATACATTTGCAGGATAAATTTGACGAAAGGATTTAATGGTCATATAAATGAAATTAGGAATAGTAGGACTGCCGAATGTCGGCAAATCGACATTGTTTAACGCTATAACACAGGCGGGCGCGGAGAGTGCAAACTACCCGTTCTGCACCATCGAGCCGAATGTCGGCATAGTTGATGTGCCGGACGAGAGGATAGATAAGCTGGCGGAGATGTACAAACCCAAAAAGGTAACGCGGGCATATATCGAGTTCGTGGATATAGCCGGACTCGTAAAGGGCGCGTCAAAGGGCGAGGGTCTTGGCAACAAGTTTCTTGCAAGCATACGCGAATGCGACGCGATCGTGCATGTTGTGCGCTGCTTTGAGGATACTAATATCACGCATGTGGACGGCTCGATCGATCCTGTGCGCGATATAGAGACGATAAACCTGGAGCTTATCTTTTCCGACCTTGAGATGCTCGAGCGCAAGATCGACAGGACGAAAAAGGCAATGAAGGGCGATAAGTCCTTAGCTTCAGAGGTAGAGCTGTATGAGCGCGTAAAGGAAGCGCTCGAGGCGGGTAAGCTTGCAAAATCGCTTGAATATACCGAGGAAGAGGAGGCGCTCATGCGCGACCTGTTCCTCATCACTATGAAGCCGGTCATCTATGCGGCAAATGTCGCCGAGGACGATTTCTCAAAGGGTATAGAGAACAACGCGCTCGTAAACCGCGTAAAGGAATATGCCGCGGCGGAGAACTCCGAGGTGATGCCGGTATCGGCAAAGATCGAGGAGGAGATCTCTCAGCTCGAGCCGGATGAACGCGAGATGTTCTTAGAGGATCTCGGTATGAGCGAATCCGGTCTTGACAGGCTCATAAAGGCTAGCTATTCGCTGCTCGGGCTTATCAGCTACCTCACCGCCGGTGAGCCGGAGGTAAGGGCATGGACTATAACCCGCGGCACAAAGGCGCCGCAGGCGGCGGGTAAGATACACTCAGACTTTGAACGCGGCTTCATCCGCGCCGAGGTGGTGCATTATGACGACCTCATGGCATGCGGAACTATGGCGGCGGCAAAGGAAAAAGGACTTGTACGCAGCGAGGGTAAGGAGTATGTTATGAAGGACGGCGATATCGTGCTGTTCCGCTTCAATGTCTGATGGAGAACAAGAAGGGAAGCATCCACAAGGGCCACCGCGAAAGGATGCGGGAGCGGTTTGACAAGACAGGCTTTGAGGGGTGGTCGAAGGTCGAGATACTTGAATTTATGCTGTACTCGGTATACAGTCAGCGTGATACCAATCCGATAGCGCACAGACTTCTTGATTACAGCAACAAAAGCTTTATAAATCTGCTCAACAGCGCCGATACATTCAATATGTGCGAGTATGTGGAGGATGTCGGCGAGAGGACAGTCCTCTTTCTGAGAAGCCTCAGGCTTTTTATGGACTATTACCGCAACGAGCAGCTGAAGGAGAATCCGATAAAGCTCACGAGCGCTAATTTTGCGGAGTTCCTGCAGGGTATCGAGTTCTCGGATGAGCGTGAGGATATCGTGCTTGTCTGCCTTGATAAGCACATGCGCGCAAAGGCAATAATAAGGCTTGCCGATGAAAGTGATGAGGACTACGCCGTCACAGGGGTAGATAAGCTTGTGCGCGCAGCGGTCGGCGAGGGCGCATCGAATGTCATTCTGGTACATAACCATCCGGGCGGACAGAGGCGCGTTTCGGCGAATGATATCCATATGACGACACAGGCAATGAATGTTCTGCACCCGTTCGGGATCCATCTTGTCGATCACTTCATCATATGCGGCGACGAGGCGATAAGCATAGTCCTCACGATGGCTGAAAATCAGAAGCACAGAGGGAATGAGCAGTAATATTATAATGTATATATAAGGTAACAACGCAAAGCGTTGCCGGTATATATTTAAATTATATATGTTAAGGAGGTAACAACGCAAAGCGTTGCCGGTTTATATTCAATTTATAGAGATAAGGAGATAATGAAAATGAGTGAAGAGATCAAAGAGGAAGTACAGGAAGAACCCAAGACCGAAGAGCCTGAGGCTGAGGAGGTCACTGTCGAGGCGGAAATGCCCGAGGAGCAGGAGGAGCCGATCGGCAACATCAAGATATCGGTAGATGTCGTTACGACGATCGCGGGTATCGCGGCATCGGAGATCGCGGGTGTATCGAATATGTACAGCAGCTTTGTTGACGAGTTCGCGCAGCGTCTGGGCGCAAAAAAGAGCGGCTCTCAGGGTGTAAGGGTCGAGATGAACGGTGATACCGCAGGTATAGACCTGTATATCGTAGTTGATTACGGCGTAAAGATACCCGAGCTTGCATGGAGCATACAGGAGAATGTAAAGAAGAAGATCGAGACCATGACAGGACTCGGAGTTTCGCATGTAAATATCCATATTGAGGGCATCAGCTTCGAGAAGGCAGCCGAAGCGGCTGCGGAGCAGACGGAGGAATAAGGAGAACAACGCCGCGGCGGCGCTGCCGCCGCAGATTTTTCCTTGAATTTTGAAATATCTCTTGACAAAACGGAGAATATGTGGTAATATATATCCCGTGTTTAAAACACACGCGTCCTTAGCTCAGCTGGATAGAGTGACTGGCTACGAACCAGTAGGTCGGGGGTTCGAGTCCCTTAGGGCGCACCATAGAAAATGGCTCAACCATGCGGGTTTGAGCCATTTTCTATTTTTTGACAATTTGCTCCAAAAGCGATTTTGTCCAACTTTTGTCCAACAACTTATGAAAAATTGATTTTTTGATTTCAGTTTGCTTTTTTTGCAGAAAACGCAAGCATTGCTTCTAATTTCTCTGCTGCTGCCTTGTCTGCCGATTTTATAGCATGAGTATAAATATTTAATGTTGTAGATTTATCCGAGTGTCCAAGCCGCTTTGATACAGTAGCCACATCCACACCGCCTGCGATAAGCAGTGTTGCTGCTGTGTGTCGCAATGTATGATAATGGATATCCGGCAGATCATGCCTTTTCAAAAAATGCTTGAACCACGCCGAGAGAGTATCAGGGCTCAGCAAGCCACCGCTGTCATTGGTAAACACCTTGTCAGACACGATCCACTGATCCCCCATTGAAAAACGTATTTTCAGCTGCTCCTTTTTATATACCTTCAATAAGGCAAGCATGGAATCAGGGATACTTATAATTCTCTTTGAGCCTCTTGTTTTGGTCTGTCCCTCCTGCAGCCCTGTTTCTGGTGTATAGGTTACTGCTTTATTGATATTGATAAGACCGTTTTCAATATCTATATCCGACCAATTCAAGCCGCATACCTCACCACGCCGCATTCCTGTATACAGTGTAAGTGTAACAGCTGTTTTAAACTTTATAGGTTCATCCTGAAGGCAGCTTAAAAGCTCCGCAGCCTGCATCTCATCAAGATTAACAGCTTCCTTGCGCTCCGCGCGCGGTGCCTCTGCCCTGTCACATGGATTAGACGGTATCACCTGCCATTGTACAGCTTTTGCAAGGATTGAGGATATAAGCCGATGATATTCAGATATTGTCTTTTCTGAGAGCTTACTATTGTTCCTTTCTACCGGAGTGAATTCAACAGCTTTCAATACGGCTTTGATCTTATCTGCTGTAGCTTGAGATACATTTTCGCCCTTTACGCATTGTGCTACCGTGTTTACCGATATACCAATTTCATCGGCTAACGCTTTTTGGGTATATCCGGCTTGCTTCAGAAGCTCCTTAAAGTCAGGGCACGGAAGATATTTTGTATCCTGCCGTATGCCTATCTCTCTGAGGTTCTTATAAAACTCATTAAGATGATGAGGCTGCAGCTTTGAAAGCTTTATATGTCCGATCGCGGGACTTATCCTTCGTATAAGCCCTTTATATTCGTTTACCGTTTTAGGGCGCAGCTTGATTTCTGCATAATCCTCAAACCATATCCTTGTAAATTCATCAAATGTTATCGAGCCATCAAGGAACTGCCCTGTTTCTACCTGATGCTCGAAATTGACTGCCTGCTTATTTAATTCCTTCTCAATTTGCTTTTTGGTCATGCCGGGTGTCGGTTTCCATGTTTTTGTTTTTATTATCTGCTTGCCGGTATTGTCGCGCCCTGCAAAAACTCTTATCTGGTATGTGTCGCCGCGCTTGCGTATATTCGCCATAAATTCACCTCCCTGATTACAGTTTCAGTGCCTATTATTCTTCCTCGTTAAAGAGAAGAGGGATATCGGGGTCTTTCTTCTCTTCGCTCTCAAACTCAATATTTCTATACTTCTTGTACATTTTTTCTTGCCAGAGCGCAAACAATTCGTCATCAACGACACCGGATGTATATAAATCATACATCCGCTTGTACTCAACCATAGCCTTTTGCACATCTTCATTATAAAATGCGATAGTCCAACTGGGCTCACCATCCATCATATATTCATTTGGTGCTTCATGATATTCCAGCTCTATCTGCTTTATCGACAACAATGAGGGAAGAATGTATAGTAAGTCTGATAATGTCTTTATTGCTCTGCCCATCCCCATATTATCGGATAATCCGCAAAGCCAATCCAAAGAAACATCATATTCTTTTGCTATATTGATAAGCTTATCTGACATTGGAACTGCTGTCCCTTTCTCGTATTTGGACATTGCCGACCGTGAAACGCACGCTACCTCTGCGAGTGTTTGCTGATCAATGTCCTTTATTGCTCTTAATTCTTTTAACCTGGAAGCAATACTTTTCATAATTATACACTCCTTTTCTTAATATAAACCATATTTCTATATTAACACATAAAGTGTGAAATGTCAATACTATTTTTCAAAACAAGGCGATCCATGCTAGTATAATCAGCAAAAAAACTGTACCTTGACTCTGAAACATCCTGCAACTTCATAAAATATTTGTAAAAAATACGAAATTAATTTATTATTTGATACATAATATATTGACAAATACAAAATTGCGTGATATAATGTTTCTACAAAAATAGTATGAAAGGAGCTGATCAATAATGAGTACAGCAATTATCAAATCACCGCCGCCAATGCGTGGGATAAAACAGGCTCTTGCAGAGGTTAAAGCGGTAGATGCAAATACTGCTTTGACAGAGCGTGGACTGCGTCGAATGGTACTTACAGGTGAAATACCATCTGTGCGGATCGGAAAAAAGTATCTTCTTAATATGGATCTGCTTTATGATTATTTATCAAGAGGTACTGAAGAACCAAATTTGCACATCCATACCTCTGCAATAAGAAAAATTGCAGAATAATAAACAACGGGAATCAACCCGGAAAGGAGGAAAGTATATGGATCAAAACAAAAAAATAACTGCTCCGAACACATCTGTTGGCGCAGATGCGGAGCAGTCATCAGTTATTAAAACCAACACTATAATATCAGAAAATGTCGAAAATTGCAATAGCGATTACGAAGATTTTTTGGAAAATCAAAGAGAACTGTTTTTGAGAAGTGATCCGAACTATCTCAATACGATCTCTATGGATAAGCTTTATGATACCGTATATCAGAGCAAGCCGCCTATAATAGACGGCTTGCTCTACCCGGGTACATATCTGTTTGCCGGAGCGCCAAAGGTCGGGAAAAGCTTTCTGATGGCGCAGCTTGCATATCATGTGAGCACCGGAACAGAGCTTTGGGGCTATCCTGTTCGTAAAGGCACAGTTCTGTACCTTGCTCTTGAAGATGACTACAAACGGCTTCAGGAGCGGTTCTACAGAATGTTTGGAACTGACAGTACAGATAACCTGCATATATCCGTATCAGCCAATTATCTCAGTGATGGACTATGTGATCAGCTTACCGGATTTTTAAACAGACATCCGGATACAAACCTCATAATCATCGACACTCTGCAAAAGATCAGGGGGACGGTGAATGACAACTACAGCTATTCAAGTGATTATGAATTGATAACAAGGCTGAAGCAGTTCACCGACAACTCCGAGATATGCCTGATGCTTGTACACCATACAAGGAAGCAGCAGGCGGATGATAAGTTTGATATGAT
>CAMNAT010000023.1 GCA_946531785.1 uncultured Oscillospiraceae bacterium | reverse complement strand
ATCCCGGCGTTTATGATATTTACCGGCACATCCGGATAAAGAGTATTAAATATCCGCCTTACCTTTTCGGGATATCCGTTTTTCGTGTCTACGATTGTTTCTATTTTGTCGTTTTTCGTATATATCTCAAAGCAGCCGTGAGTAACACTGTCACCGAAAAAAGCGATCGTCGGTGTTCTTTCGGACTGAAAGTTATTCTGTTTACTTGTAAATTTCTCTATAATCCTCATATAATTCCTTTCAGAATAATTGTATGCAAAGATGAGCATACGATACAAATCATTTTCCAAAGAAGTTTTTGTTCAGCATGTCCAGTCTTTGCTCAGTTTGGATTATCAGCTCCTTAACACTGTCATCTCCGTGTGCATAGTCCTCCATATACCGTCCGGAGATCTCACAAAGCTCATCATGCAGCGGAAAATAGTTTTTAAGCAAGAAATGTGTGTATGTGACAAGCCTTAATCTTCCGTAAGCTCTCACATTTTCACCCGCTAAGGATTCGACTGCTGTGCTGTACCCCTCGTCTATCGCTGTTATTATATCATCTTCGACAAATGCGACAGTTGATCTTTTCAGATGTCCGTCATTAAGAACAGAATGCGAGTCTGTGGAGCCTACTATCGGGATATCAAAGCCCTCTGCCCTGAGCTCGTTATAGAGTGCTACCTGCATATTATTCTCATGAGGCTCGACTCCGCCTATCACCTCAAACGCATCACATAAGCCGTTTTTGATGATCGCCATGCTCATTTTTGTTGATGTATGGTAAAATCCTATATTCCAGTACGGATGCACATGGATTGCATAGCCGCCGCTTTTCTTTATAGCGCGGTACATCCACACTCTGCCGAGATATTCATTTTTATCAAGCCCCTGAGGTATTTCGATCTCTTTTTCTATTTCAGCAGTTTCCTTTTTCACTCTTTCCGGATCGTTGAGGTATATATCATTTACACTATGCTCCCCTCCGATATGTACCATGTGAAAAAATCCCACATATCCATTATGCACCTCTTCACCTTTAAGGATGCGGAAGTTTTTCAAAAAACCGAATCGAGCCTCAGCCTCCTTTGACGCATAGAATACATTATGATCGGTTATCGCAACAAAATCGCGTCCGCTCCTTCTGTACGCCGCGCAAACAAATTCCGGTGTTTCCCCACCGTCCGATACTGTTGTATGCACATGCAGATCTCCGCGCATCGGCTTTCTCTTATACAGATCATCATTAAGCGAATACACATGTACATCTATGCCCTTTTTCGGAAGCTCTATAAGCGCCTTCCAGTACGGACGATAAGGCTCAAACAAAGGATTCTCATGCTTTTTATATTCTCTTGTGCTGATATGAATACGCCATTCCTGCTCTCCGGCAAAAAAATGTCGAAGCTTCAGCCTTCCGTTTTCAGGCTTAACCAGATATGTCTTTCGTGCTTTTTCATATCCGACAAGCGACATTTCCTCATCCAGAGGCACATCACTTTCATCCTGAGGCGTAAAGGTTATCTCATATGTTATGTCATCATAAAACCTATATGAGCCTTCAAGGCTTTCTATGGTTATTTCGCTTTCTGCGTCTGCCTTTACAACAGCCGGAGTTGCCCTGAATTTTTTTAAAAGTGGATCCACGTTATACTACCTCCTATATTTCCACAAGAAACGGAATCAATCTTTGTCAGTCTGTTTTATCATAAAGCCGAGTCGGCTATCCTTCTTGCTATTTTACCCAGTGCTACGCACATTCCTTCAAATATCTCCATATCCGGCAGTGACGGCGGTACCGTTTCAAGTGACAGAACTCCGGTAAAGCCTATATCCTTTAATGCACCGGAAAATCCAGCCCAGTCTATTATACCGAAATAAGGCATCATATGCAGATCCAAGCCCTTTTTATTATCATGCACATGCAGTACCCTGATCTCGTCACCCAGCATGCGGATACTCTCTGCAAGATCCAGCGCATCAAACACCGATACATGTCCGGTGTCAAGGCATATTTTGAAATTATCATCGTCTATCGTTTTTACAAATCTCAAAACATCTGCCGGAGCCGCAAGCGAAAACCTCGGCATCGGCATATTCTCATAGCAGATAGTGATCCCATACTCCTTTGCGGTTTTTAAGAGCTCACTCATGAACTCAAGATTCATATCCCATGTTGACTGCTCGTTACCGGTGCCTATATCCTCAATACCATATGGCATAATAGGATGTATCACCCAGTTTTTACACCCAAGAACATTGCAGAACCACAAAGATCTTTTCATCTTTTCCATGCGCTCGGTCCTATCCTCGGCAGAACGGTCTCTCGGTGGCCAACGCCATGGTCCGTGCACCTGCCAGATCTCTATACCGGCGGCCTCGGCGCGTTGCTTTTGATTTAAAAGAATTTTCTTTGCTGCTTCGTCCGATGAATTATATACAGGTGTTTCGGTATCCCCCAAAGCGAAATCTACACATGAATAGCCATGCTCCTTTATTTTTTTGTAGCTGTCGCCGCCATACAGATTATACCCATCCCCATACATATTGAAAGTAATGCCTGTTCTCATAATTGTCAACTCCTTTCAGCCTTTTGCCGTAATGCCTTATCTATCGCCGCAGCCGCATAAGCTGCAAAGCCGTGATCCCGGCTCTTATAGCCCGAAAGATGCTCCCAAAGCGTTCCGCTCTCACGAGCCATTGGCAAAAAATATGCTTTTATCTCGTTCAATGCCTTTTCGGGCATATGCATATTAAGAAGCACATCTATTTTTAAATATACACCCATGAACATTTCCGACCTTAGAATGTCCGGATGCTCCTCTATCCGCTCCGTTGTGAATACATCGAGCACCATTTTACGGAGAGCTTCAAATTCCTTTCCCCTCGGTGCTGCTGTACCCAGAAACAGTGCATAATACTGCGTTGTTTCCGAACGCTCATCGGTATTTTTCAGCTTACCGTCAGCATCCCTTACCGCGCGGTCACAAAACAATGTTCCGTCAAACGCCATATCGCAGATGGTTTTGTTTATGCTAGCGCTTTGCCCGATCCAATCCTCACGCCCATAAACAGTGCCGAGACCTTCAAGCATTTTTGCATAAAGCATATTTGTAGGCCAGCTCACATCAAAAACACGATCGTTCAATGCTGACCACTCCACAAAATTAAAATTATCAAGTCTTTCAAGTAAACCAAATTCGTTTTTGAACTTGTCAAAATAGCCTACAAGCTTTTCCATCTGTTCCTTGAACTTAGGTTTATCTGCCACGCCGCCGCGCTCTGTTATATAATCACATATTTCTACCGCATACCACATTGCCCACTGGGGTATAAATTCATCTCTTGTAACATCACCGGGATAGATCATACTTACCATGCCGGGCGTTTCTTTCCTTTCACCGCCCTTTACATAGTTATCAAGAAAAGCCTTTTCAACATCCGAGCTTCCGGTAAAATACCGCTCCGCTTTGCCGGTGTAAAAGCTGTCAAACAGCCAGCCGGCGCGTTCACGCGATGGGCAGTCCATGTATATATCTATAACATTATGGCGGAAAGTTCTCACAGCAGCATTATATATCTCGGCAAGCTCCGCGTCATCAGGAGCGCTCGTCATAATATGCGACATCGGGAACGCAAACTCCTCCATGCCGACATATTCAGCCTCTATATCGCCCTCCATAACAATGATCTCCATGTATCTTGCAGCGTACGGCTCGAAGCTCCTCAGATCCCAGTCCCCCGCGGGCAGCGTCCACTCAATAAGATTTATAGTGTTGAACTCTTTAACATACAGACTGTGTTCTGCATCTATCTGTTCAGCAAACGAGAATATTATCCTCGCTCCTGCCTTTGTATGCAGCTTCAACCGGAAGAATCCCGCAATGACGAAGCCAAGATCCCATATCGCGCAGCCGCCCGCAGTTATTTTATCGGTATGCGCTGCCTTATGATAGTCAGTTTTGATCCTTAGCCACTCCTCATATGCATGCGACTGCAGCTCGTCCAACGAAAAATGCACAGTATCCTTCGGGTTTTCTATATAGTAGCGTAACGGATATCTGTTCTCCTTCTCCATATGCCATGTTCCGGCGATCTGCAAAGGCTTTGCGGCATATCCCGTAATATCGGCATACGGCACATCTCGCATGCTGAGCTTTACTCCAGGATCCACCTCTGCAAATTCGGCGTCCTTTATCGTGTTAGTCATATCCCAGCTTTCGGTGAACTGTCTCTGGAATGAGTACCTTACAGTTTTTTGAACATGCTGCGTATCTTCAAAGCAGTCAAAGCCGCCAAGCCCTGTCGCGGCAAGTATCTCACCGTCGGCTTCCAGCTCAGCCACAACAAAGGATGATTGCAGCACACCGTTAAATGCCGGGCAATTATAACCAATAACGCGTAAAGAAATCTCGCTTATATACTCCGGAACATGCAGCTCGTCGACCGCACTGTAGCCATGAGCTTTTCTTGCAGGTCCGAAATGAACAAGTCCGCCATCAAAATACACTTGATAAAAGCTCGCTCCGCCTATACGCAGCAAACCTTTTTTACCTTTGGTATGCCGACATATAAGCTTTACACATATATTTACCTCTTTTTCCCTGTCCTTTAGCCATATGGGTACCGCTTTCTTAAATATATGTGCATTATTCTCTGCCATTTTATTATTCCAAGCTCCTCTCATTTATCTGTATACGAACACTCTTTGCAACGTGCCCTCATGAGTCTGAACAAGCACTCTTGACGCATCCGTATCGGCAACCTGTGTTTTTATATCCTCAACTGTTCCTGTGTATACCTTGTCCTTCTGTGAGTCATATACAGCCATGGGCGTTGCTGCGGTAAGCTTGAATATCTCATCAAAATCATTGCCGCTGTCCCAGCCTATCTTTAAGTAATAATCAAGTTTATCGTTTGCATAGCCGGAGATCACTCTGCCGGTAGCATAAGGCATTTTGCGGTTTGCCTCTCCCACAGGCGTATCATCGCCCGCACGGGACACTATGTTTAAATACTCCAGCTTATAATTGTTAGTTGCAGTTGTGGCAACACGAATAATATCGCCGCGATGGAGATTATACTTATCCAATTCCAGATACTCGCTTACCTCATATTCGTTAAAAGAGTTTCCGTCCGTGCATGTCAGCATCCACACCGCTTCTCCGTCACCATTGAGCGCCTGATATATCCTGTCGACCATTCTTATTGGATGGGTGTTGGCGATAGTGCCGTATGTGATCTGCCGTGTAACTATATACTGCTCCACGAAATTATCTCTCTGTGTTGTTCGGTAGCTTACCGCGCCGCGGTAATCGTCCCAGATACGAGGCACACCCACCCCGCAGCGAGAATAATCGCCGCCCAAATTCTGCGGAACAAAGAACACCTTTGTATTTGAATCCACAAGCATATTGACACCAATCTTGCCTTGCCCGCTTGTATACATAGCCTGATTCACACTGGCAAGATCCTGCTCTATCTGACGATTTATTGTGAGCGGATGTGCCTCGCCATCATCCGGATATGCGCGGTCGATCCGGCGCACCTCTCCGTCTTCGTTCAGCTTTATAAGTGCAATCTGCTGCTCCGGCTTGCCTTTAGTCCCGCCATCAGCTGAAATAGCCGCATATGCGATCTCATTACTCTTAAAGCTCTTACCATCCACATTCAGTTTTGGAGCAGCATTATATGACTTTATCGTGCCATCCTCGGACAATATCTTTAAAACTATTCCATTCGTAATCTCGTTCTCGTCGTATGCTCCGGACAGGATAAACCCCACAAACTGGTCTGATTGGATATTCCCGGTTTCTACGGCTGCGATATATCCTTTATGATCAAGATAGCAGTTGATAACAGAGCCCAGTGTTACCCGTTGCGCGACATTTTCAGAATACACCTCATAATGCTTGCCATCTATGATAAGATCGCCGTCATTATCAATATTTTCAACCTTACCGCTAACCATTGAATTAGACTGTATGACCTTTGCTATCTGACCATCCTCTGAAATGAACACGCTCAAAATATCATTACGCTTTATATCAGACCATTTTATCTCATTACCATCAGTATCATACAAATCTAAAATATAATAATCCTCCTCATCAAGGGATACACCATCAGTTCTATCCCTGTCATAAGCATAGATCTTATCCTTTGTCTCAAGATCGGACACCATCAGGTTCTGATATGATTCTATCAGGATGATATCATAATCTCCGCCCTGCCCCGATGAAGAAAGCAGCGTAAGCAAGCTGTGCCGCTTATTTACATAGTTTTCAAGACCTTTTCCTGTATATCGTCCGTTATACACTATAGCCGCCTCGGTTGACAGCTTCACAGTTCGCTCACGGTTATCTACTGTGTATCTGAGTCTGCCCGTCTGCGGATTGTACTCTGTATCTTCGTCAACGGTTATTTTAAGCTCTTTAGGGTCGCCGCTTTCAGCCGCCCAGACAACATAATCAGCGTCATCCTCAAGCCACACATAGTCCACGCGCCTGCCTAATAAGCCGCTGTAATCAATTCCGTTGCTGTCATATGCAATACCGCCGATAACAACGATGCTTTTACTGTCCTCAATGCCGTATATATCAGCGCCATTCGCCGCGCTTAAAAGCTTTTTCTTCACATACCGCATTTTACGGCTCTCATATAATAAGCTGTCGCCGTCTCTACGTTTATATCCCAGCTCATTGACCTTTGATATATTAGGTTCATAGTAGTCCGCAATAAGTGTGTTATATGCAAGAACGACCATATCCCTGAAGGTTACATATTCATTCCCGCTTACACCATCCGTTATTTCCGAATCGTTCAGCACCCAGTTAATGACCCTTTCATCTGCATTACCGCTGTTTATGTAGCTTGCAAGCCCCAGCGCCTTCAGCATAAGAATTATGGCATGCTGTTTGTTCATCGGTACATCGGGCTCAAACTTTTTATCGTCTGTGCCGTTTATATAGCCGTTATCGGTCATTAATGTTATTTCTTTGAATGCAAAATGCGTCGCGGGCAAATCGTTATAATACAGCACCCTTGAAGATGAGCCGTCGGTGTTCAGCATATGCGCAAAACACATTGCAAACTCTGCGCGGCTTATGATCCTCTCGGTGTCGCTCTTATCTGTATTATCGCGTTCCTTGGGATCCTCCAGCCCTTCCAATACTCCTAAATATGAAAGCAGACTGTATGCCCTGCCATATTCCTCATCCGTATTTACCTTTGCCGCGGCAGGTACCGCGCCGAAAGATAAAAGTATTACGGCAGAAATAAGAACAGCTGTCCCCCTGCCGATATTTCTTGTCATGTTTTTATCCCCCTTTAGCTGATAGATGCCAGCACATTAAAGACCATCTGTGCCGCTTCTGCTCTTGTTGCTGTGCCTAACGGCACGAACAGACCGTCTCCGACGCCGTTCACCATTCCGCTTCCGGCGAGCGCTCCGACAGCCTCACTTGCATAATCACTGATCTGTCCACTGTCGGTAAAGCTCAGCTCTGCCGGTTTGGGTGCAGTGTTCTTTATCCCCAGAAGCCTGTAGATCATCACAGCCATATCCTGCCGGCTTATCCTTTCGCCAACTCCGAACCGGTCATCTTCGATACCATTTACCAATCCCTCATTGGCTGCGATACACACATATTTTTCATACCATGCGCCGACCGGAACATCCTTGAACCTCCCTGTAATGTACTCACTGTTCTCATAACCGGACGCACAAACAAGTATTTTAACAAACTCCTCTCGCGTTACAGGATCAAGCGGAGCAAAGACAGTATCTGTCTTTCCGCTGATAATGCCGCGATCAAACAATGTACTTACTGCTTCATAAGCCCATGCCGCCATATCAAGATCCACAAATAACAGTGGTATAGTTTCGTTTTTTGACACTTCTGTTATATCGTTTTGAGTAACAGGAGTGGTGAGGACGATGCTTGCGCCACCTGCGGCACTACCGCCGCCACCGCCTCCACCGCCTCCACCGGTGTTTGCGCCGGAGGTTTTCGCCTCAGAATATGCTCTTAAAAGCGATGCAAGCTCCGGATAGCGGGTACCTCCTATCCTTTGATATACAACGGTATCATTTTTTGCAGTTATACCTGTTATGTCGCTGAAGTCACTTATAACTCCGCCAATGTTTCCTATACCTCCATGATATTCGGTAATTGTTAGTACCAAGGCCTCCTTGAGCCGCTTTTCAAGGTCATTCAAGCCCTTGAAGTGCTGATCTGTGATAAGCGACTTCAACCTGTTTTCCGCATCGCGGCTGTCCCTGTTCAGTACGGTATCAAGCCATTTTGTGACCTTTTCAGGCAGATAGTCAAAACAGTATCTGTATGCCGATATATCAACATCCGCGCCTTGATTAAAAAGTGCAGCAACAGATGCCGCGCGCCAGATACCAACCGTTTTGAGACGGTCATTTTCATCAAGCCCGCTGCCCGCGACGGTGTTATATACTACAGTAAGTGCCTCGTCTGCATCGGCAATATCTTCATCAAAGCCGAGACAGAACATATTATCCCCTTCCTTGCACGCGGAAATAAAAGCGTTCACCCCTGACGGGATAGAGGCATTAACAGCTGACACCGCCGCTCTGTAATCGGAAAGCGTTACATATTGCAGCTCTATATCTGCGGTCTCCGTAAAGCCTGTGCCGATCAACCGCGCTTTGCGTGAGCCTGTGCTCCCCTCCGGCAGGAGCAATGAGATCTCAAACTCCGTACTGTCCGGAGATAGCTCTATCTGCCTTATGTAATCCGTTATGGCAAGATCCTCCTCCGGCTTCCCGGTAAGCTCGGAAAGCTCCTTTCCGGCTTTTAATACCCTCAGTCCCAAAATGGCGGGAGCATTCTCCGTATCAAAGCTTCCGGTTATTGTTGCGCTTCCGTCAGCCGCGCAATCTGTTCTGTATGATGCAACATTGGCATACGCCGATGCCGGCAGCATGAGTGCGGCAAGCGAGAGTGCGATTATTTTTCTCATATTTCCTCCAATCCCATCTGTCTACAGCATTTTTATATACTTTTCCCGACGCGCCACAAGCGGGACAGGAAACCTGTCCCGCCTGTGTCTCCGATCTAACGGCGGGTTATATCTTTTTTTACCTTATGACCACGCTTTCTTTTAGCGGTGTCATTGACATAAAGCTATCCCAAAGCATCGCCTTGAGCTTCGCTGTTTTTTCGTTAACATCAGCCGATACAGTAAACTCTTGCGCCGGCTTATTCTTTTTCATTTCTATGCTTTCAGTGTCAACCGACAAAAGTCTGCCGTCCGCATCATACTGAGCAATTATCATCACGCCTGCCGCCGGATCCGTATCTCTCACGACAACGCTCGCATAAGCCTTGCCGTTCTCCGTGCTGAGCGATATTCTGTCATTATTTGTGATGCTTATATCATCAAGCTCAGTCGCAAACAATGTCGCTAAAGCTCTGAAGTTAGTCTCCTTCGGCCACATATTATAGTTTGATGCAAGTGCCTCCATACCTTCAAGCTCAATTCCGCCTAAGATGTTACCGGCAGAGTCTGTGATCCTTGCATATATGCTATGGCTGTCAAGGTCGATAACAGCGCTGTAGCCGTACCATTCTCCCTCATTTACGCCGAGAACATTTCCGTCAGCATCTTTAACCATATAAGCTGCCGCGGTCTCGTCATTTTCCGAACCATAGCCTCTGCCGATAAGCAGATTTCCGTTCGATGTAACATTAAGCGCACTGAACCAGTTATGCAGAGTCTTGTCATCCTCATTTCCGAGCAGCACAGTGCTTCGTGTTCCAAGAGTCTGAGGACGGAAGCGGAAGCTGACATTTATTGCTCCTGTTCTTGGACTTCCCGAAATATCCAGACCTATACGGCGATAATCCGCATTGACCGGATCGCTTTCCGGAACGCTCACATGGAATCTTCCGTAATTGTTTTCCTCCTCTGTGCGGGTCTCATATAAGTAATCCGCAACAGGAGTGCTGTGCGCGCCGCCTGTATAATTATATACCTTCGCAGCGTTTCCGTCAAAGCTCTCAACAAGTCTCACTCTGTCCGCGCCCTCTATACTCTCATCGGTTGCGGTTATCAAGATGTTATCAAGATCGGTACGATGCATAACAGCAAATGCCTTGAGATCTGTCACTGCAGGCCAGTCATTGAAGCGCTGATCATTATCCGAGCTGTCGTGAACAGGCATATCGATCAATGTGAGACGACCTACCTCATTTTTATCTGCGTCGGTCACGATCACCTGCATATTATGATTATCTATATCTATGACCGCGTCATAGGTATACCATTTGCCCGCATCTATCCTTGCATTTGCACCGGTTTCAGTCTTCAGCACATGATCCGACTTCAGAAGTACGCTGCCGTGTCCTGTGCCGGCATAGATATACCTCACGCCGGACGCATTTTCCTTCGGGGACGCTAAAAGTCCGAGCCAGTTATGCTGTGACTTGTCTGCATATTCGTTTCCGACCGTTACAAACGAGCCGATATCCTCTTTCACACGGAAATCAAAATGTACCTTTACCTTACCGGCAGCCATCGCATCGCCTATGTTAAAGCCTATACGGTGACCTAAGGTGTTATCCTGATGAAATGCTCCTATCTTGTTTTCTTTATCTTCTGTGACCTCAAACTTTGCCGTGTCCTCGCCGAGCTGCTTCCATGCTCCGCCTGAGAAATCATAGACAGTATGAGTGTAACCGTCAAAGTCCTCCTTGAAGCCGTCAAAGCCGTCGTCAACCGTAAATGCGGCGCTTGTTTTGCCCTCAATATAGCCCGAGCCGACAGACACGATATCAGATATTGTTACTATATATTCACGACCGCCTATAAGTCCGCTTACCGGCAATGAATAGCATAAGCCGTCCTCACTCATCTCACCTGATATCCCGTTTCCGTCAAGCTCCGCATAAACTGAGCTTGCAGGATTTGTAAGCTTTATATTTATATATGCGGTGCTTGCATCTGCAACCTCGGTTGCATCACCGTTGCCATCAGTGAAGCTCAGGCTGTCAATGCCGATAACACCCGCCGCCTTCGATATGCTTATATTATCAAGATCGGTACGCTGCAGAACTGCAAGCGCCTTCATATCTGTTATTGCCGGCCAATCATGGAATCTCTGATCGTTGTCTGTGCCGTCGTGTACAGGCATATCAAGCAGGTTGATGCCGCCTATCGCATTACCTTCGGCATCCGTGACCTTTACCTGCATACTGCGGTTATTGACATCGACAACAGCGTCATATGTGTACCATGCTCCCGGCTTTATTGTTGCTTTTTCCCCGTCTGCAGTCTTTAAAACATGATCCGACTGCAACAGTGTGCTGCCGTGTCCTGTTCCGGCATAGATATATCTTACGCCCGACGCGTTTTCCTTCGGGGACGCTAAAAGTCCGAGCCAGTTATGCTGTGACTTATCTTCATATTCGTTACCTACCGTTACAAATGATGTGATACCCTCTGTTGTGCGGAAATCGAAATGAATATTTACCGCGCCGTCCGCCATCATATCGCCTATATCCAAGCCTACACGGTGACCTAAGGTGTTATCCTGATGGAACGCGCCTATCCTGTTCCCGTTTTCCTCTTTTACCTCAAACTTAGCTGTGTCCCCATCCAGCGCCTTCCATGCGCCGTGAGAGAAATCATACGCAGTAACCGCGTCACCTTCAAAATCCTCAATATACGAGAACTCGGACGCAGTGAAGGTGATCGTCTTTGAGCCGTACCCCTGTGCGCCGCCCACAGCTGTAAGCTTCTGAGTGTCAACTTCAACGGAGTATTCCTCACCGGCACTAAGCTCTGCCGGGAATGAATAGGTTTTGCCGTCCAATGAAAGCTCCCCGGCTGCCGGCTCGCCGTTAAAGAGGATCCCGCCCTCAGCGATATCACTTATCGGCGCGGCAAATCTGACTCCAACCCCCTTTGTGTTGTCATACGCATTACTCGTTTCCGTTCCTGCCGCATTATAGAATGAAAGCGAATCCAGAACCGGATCGACTGCAACCTTGATATTATCAAGATCCATGCCATAAACTGCCGCAATATTTCTGAACGGTGTGCCCTCTATAGGCCAAAGCTCCCATTCGCTTTTGCCTGTACGGCGGGCAATGGTTCCGTCATAGCTTGAAAGCACCTCGGAGCTGCCCTTTTCTCTCAGCTCTACGCTCATGGTATGTGCGTCAAGATCAAGAGCCGCGCTATATGAATACCACTTGCTCTCCGGCACCATATCCTCGCCGCCCACCTGCAGCTTCTGCCCCTTGCCCGAGGCATGGCCGCGCCCGCCGACAGATATCTTGCCGTTTATGAGCCAGATAAGATCAAGCGACTGCTTTTTGTCCAGATCGGTTATAGATGTATTGGTAAGAGAGTTGCCTATAACAACACCGGATTGTCCGGTCTCGATACCTGTAGTCGGGCGGAAATCAAAGCTTACATACAGTTTTCCGCTTGTTATGCTGCTCTCGCTGAACTCAAAGCCGTTTCTGTTCATGACAGTATCGGCAAAGCTGCCGTATCTTCCCGACTCATCCTCGGGCTGAGTAAAGGAATCCGCATCCTTCGTTTCGGTGACAGCATCGGTCGCATTAGCGATGTTGATGCTGCCAAGCTTCAGCGGTTTTACATCTTCCTCAAAATCCTGCGAATAGATCTCCATCCTCGGAGCATCATCATCTGCGGATGCCGGCACTGCCGGAGCTGTCGAAAACAGCATAACACCCGCTATAAGCATGGATAATGTCTTTAGTTTTCTCATTGTTATGTACTCCCTTCTTTGAATTGTATTTATACTTCATTCATTACAAAGCATACATAGAGCAGGTTATGCCCTGTAATGAATGAGTGATACCGGGGAGCGGCATACACCGCTCCCGGTCTCACTACGGCAGAAATAAGCTATGTACGGACACTATCAGTTAAACTCTATGATAGGTTCAATTACTTGTAATTTCTCATGTGTCCATTTAACAGTGAGTATTTGATTTTGATCGATCTGCTCAAAATAAGCATTAACCTTCTCTGCCGAGCCTGTTATAACAGACTCCCTGCCAAAGCTTTGTATTATAATCCTTGGTATAGTATATACCACATCAACACCTCCGCTTCTGTAACCTAAACGCATTTGCTCAGAATATAACTGTTACACTATGTAGATCATTCCAGTTTACTGTTTTTGCGTTATAGCCGTTATTCGTGTTCCATTCATCAACTAATGCTGCGCTGCCTGTTGTAACAACATTCTCAGACGCAAAGCTCTTGATTTCCATATTCGGAGTTATATATTTTTTCATCATCTTGTCCTCCGTTCTATCACTCTATGCCGATATCAGCATTTGTGAACATTGCAGAAACATCTCTGCTCGGTGCGTTATCAAGGATCACAGCGATCAGCGCATCCCCGTTAATGCTGCTGCCGATAAACTCTGTTACCTTGCCGCCCTTCTGCTGAGCCTTTCCGTCGACAATAGCCTGGAATACAATATACTTATATGCATTAGGATTCAACGCATTATCAAATTTCAAGCCTACCTTATAGGTCTCACCATCTTCGTTAATGCCGGACACAGTTGCCGTTGCTTTAACAGGCTCTGCTGTCTGTGTCGGTATCGCTGTAAATTTAGCGGTGTACTCTGTATCTTCTTCAAGCGCTGCGGCATTTACGGTGTATATTGCACCAGAGCTTACCTTTTTTTTGCCGTCATACCAGCCGTCAAACTCATAGCCGTCATTCGCTGTCGCTGTGAGTGTAGCGATCAGATCATTCTGTTTACACTCCACTTTACCGTTTTCACCTGCTGCGGTCACCTTAGGTATAGCTGCTGTCTTGATAGAAATATTGTCAATATCAGCAGGATACAGAACTGCCAAAGCTCTCAGGTCAGTCTGTACAGGCCAGTCATTGTATCTACTGTCAGAGTCAGTACCGTCATGCGGCAGCATATTATCAATGTCTATACTGCCTACAACTGCTCCTTTGGAATCGGTCACTACCGCCTGAAGATCATGCTTGTCAATATCAAGCACCGCGTCATAGGTGTACCATACATTATTCTCTATTTTCGCCTCAGCATTGTCCGGAGTTTTCATCACCTTTGCTGCCTTCAACAAATTACCTCCGTGACCTGTGCCGGCATAAAGTTTTTGGTTACTATTCGATGCAGTAAGAAGCCCGAGCCAATTGTGTTGAGTTTTGTTTCCAGTCGTATCCCCTGTTGTATACATAGTGTCACTATATTCATTACCTACAGCAACAAATGTGGTCGCATCCACTTGTTTACGGAAATCGAAATGGATGCTTACCTTACCCGTATTCATAGTACCGCCGATATCAAAACCTGCACGATTACCACTCTTACTGAATATTCCTATATTATCTACAACATTAAACTCGCCATCACCGTTAAAGTTTTTCCACGAGCCATTTGAAAAATCGTACACTGTCGGCTCTATGCCGTTAAAGTTTTCCTCGAAGCTTTCTTGCTTAATTGCGACCTCGATATTATCAAGATCCATGCCGTAGACTGCGGCAATATTTCTGAACGGCGTGCCCTCTATAGGCCAAAGCTCCCATTCGCTTTTGCCTGTACGGCGGGCAATGG
>CAMNAT010000022.1 GCA_946531785.1 uncultured Oscillospiraceae bacterium | reverse complement strand
TTTTGCCGGTGGCGACATCGGCGTGTCGGAGCACCGTTCCGGCGACGGGTCTTCCGTCAAGTTCAGCGCGCGTCCAGTATTTCGCCTCGCGCGATGTGCCGGGCGCCAGAATCGTGAACGTTCCGCCGTTTCCGAGCCGCACGGCCGCCTTCTCGAAGACAGGAGACCCCAGCTGGTATTCGGCAAGCCCTGGCGTCACAGGATAAAAGCCCAACATCGAGAAGACGACAAACGCGCTCATGCGGCTTGCAAAGTCGATGGCGGTATCCATGTTCATCGTCGGGCATGTCACCAAGGAGGGCGCGATAGCGGGGCCGAGAGTTCTGGAGCATATGGTGGACTGCGTGCTGTACTTTGAGGGAGACAGGCAGCTTTCATTCCGCATACTCCGCGCGGTCAAAAACCGCTTCGGCTCAACAAACGAGATAGGCGTGTTCGAGATGCGCGATGTGGGGCTTGTGGAGGTCGAAAACCCTTCAAAGATGCTCTTAGACGGCAGGCCTGTGGATATCTCCGGCAGCGCGGTCATCTGCGCAATGGAGGGCAGCCGCGGCGTGCTTGCCGAGGTGCAGGCGCTCGTTACCCCTACGGGCTTCGGCAATCCGCGCCGGATGAGCTCGGGCATAGACCTCAACCGCATACTGCTGCTCACGGCGGTGCTTGAAAAGCGCGCGCGGATGAATCTTTCAAGCTCGGATATATACATAAATGTCGCGGGCGGACTCAAAATAGACGAGACCGCCGCAGATCTCGGCATCTGCGCCGCGATAGCGGCAAGCCGCGCGGACGCGGTGATACCGCCGGACATGGTATTTATCGGCGAGGTGGGCTTAGGCGGCGAGCTGCGTTCGGTATCGCGGCTCGAAAAGCGGCTTTCGGAAGCCGCGGCGATGGGCTTCAAGACCGCGGTGATTCCGAAGCAAAGCATGCGCGGCGTGAGAGTGCCGGATGATATAAAGGTATTCCCTGTTCGCACAGTAAGGGAAGCGATCGACATGTTCAGGAGATGATAAGATGAAAGAGAAAATTTATACGATACCCGTAAACGAGGCATATGACAAGGACTCGGAATGTCCTCTCTGCGAACTTGAAAAGCAGCTTGAATACGACGCGGTGAAGTATGCGTTAGGTCCGGCGATGATGGAGCCGGATTTCAGGATAGAGTCAAACGAAAAGGGCTACTGCAACAGGCATTTCAATCAGATGTTCCAGGCTAAGAACAAGCTCCCGCTGGCGCTCGTTCTGGAAACGCATCTTGAGGAGCTGCGGAAAAAGGTGGATTCTGTAGAAAAGACCGCAAAGGCCGCCGCATCGCAGAAGAGCGGGCTGTTCGGCAAGGGCGGCGCGGACAAGTCCGCCGCGCAGATCTCGGAGGTCTTCAAAAAGGTCGAATGTGAATGCATGGTATGCAAAAAGACAAAAGCGACCATGGAAAGATATATAGATGTCATGCTCTGGATGTGGGCAAATGACGAGGGCTTCCGCGAAAAGTTCGACCGCTCCAAGGGCGTATGCCTCAGGCATTTCAGAGAGCTTATCGAAAACGCGCCGAAGAGCATAAAGGGCGACGCGGGCAGATTCATTGCCGCGCTCGTTGAAAAGGAAAAGGCGGAGCTTTCCCGTATGCAGGAGGATATACACCGCTTCACGCTCAAATTCGACTACCGCAACAGGGATATGGAATGGGGCACGGCTCAGGATGCGCCCATCCGCACGATAGAGAAGATATCGGGCTATATCACCCCGTATGAGGATAACGAAAACAATTGAGCCGCCTTATGGGAAGGCATATTACATCAAGGAAGAAAATCCGAACGAAGGGAGGAGAACACCGCATAAATAAACAACCGCATCGTCAGGAGGGCAAAAAAATATCTCTATCTATAAACCAGACAAAGGAGGTTTTATCAAATGAAAACGAAAAAATTGTTATCACTATTCATAACGCTGTCGATGCTGATTGTGCTCACTATTCCTTTTGGAACTATAGTCCGTGCGGATGAATCGGCGTCCAAAATAGCTCTGACCGGTCCCTCGCTCACGCAGGAGATCGCGGCAGGCAGCCGCATATACAGGGTGACAACCGGTATTACGGTGACATCCCCGTCCCCCGACTCCGAGGGCAACAGCCCGTTCGGGATCAATACTACCGTACAGGTATATAAAAACAACGAATGGACAGATTATGATCAAAACAGATTCGAGGAGGGGACATACCGGCTGAGGCTGCATATATATACAAGCTCCGACTGTAATATCCGTTACCGGATACCCCAGGGCGTCACCGTCACATATAACGGCACATCATGCTCCTCTGAGGTACCTGCCGGAATACTATACGCGGCATATGCCTATACAGAAGAATTTACCGTTGTGCCGACAAAGAATTACGGTCTCAGAATAGCCGGAGAGCAGGTAACAAACGCCAACGCTCAGGACATCCTCGAGAACGGGGTGTTCGCATACGATGACACAACAAAGACTCTTACCGTAAACGGCAGCTGCACAAGCGAGGAGCATATTATATACAGCAGTATCAAAGGTCTTACCGTAAATGTAGCGGGCGATTCGGTTCTCATCTGCAACGGGCAGAATGCTGCTATATACTGTATAGAGGATACAAAAATAACCGGCAGCGGCAAGCTTACCGCCGGCGCCGCGAACAGCGACGGCATAGTCTCATTCGGCACATCAACTCTTACAATAGACGATGCGGACATCGAAGCAAGCGGAAGAGAGGGTATAAGAGGCGCCTCGGGCAGCGAAACGCTTGTGATAAAGAATTCGAAAGTCCTGGCGGGAGGTATGGATGGCGCGCTGCATATGTTCGGCAGCATAACGCTTGAAGGCTGCTCTCTCCAGGGCGGCAGGATCGGCTCGACCGGGAGCTATGCTATGGCTGTTGACGCAAACGGAAACAGGGCAATACTGGTTTTGATTCTGCCGGACAGCGGAAGCGCACATAAGGCAGAGGGCATCATAGGTGTAGCTGAGGATGCTGAGGAGACAACGGTGCGCGTATATGTCAACGATCTGCCTCAGGATAAGCCTGCAACGGTCATTGCCACACAATACAAAAACGGGATCCTGACCGGTGCAAGGAATGCCGCAGTGGAGACGCTTCTTCCCGGCGATGCCGTTGAGTTTAAATTCGATACGGAGACGGACGCGGTATACCGCGCTTATGTGTGGGACAAAGATCAAAGGCCTCTGGCGGATAAGGTGACCTACAGCAAGCTTGAGATCACCGACGAGCCAAGAAATGCCGATGTATGGGTGGGCGAGGATGCCCCCTTTACGGTGCAGGTGTCCGGCGGACGCGCTCCGTATACCTATGAGTGGTATTACCGGCATTATGACGACGCAAAGTTCTATAAGTGCAGGGACAGAGCCGAGTATTATGAGTGGTTCATCGGCATAGATACAAATACCTTAACGGTGCATCAGCTCGATGAGACTCTGGAGGGCAGCCTGTACTACTGCGTGATAACCGATGCGGACGGCAACTCGGTGACCACCAACACAGCCGTTCTCAACGCGCATTTACATGTCCTGTCGATCACCGGCGCCAACACGGAGAGAACTGTGGCAAAGGGCGAGGATGCCTGGTTCGCTGTAGGGCTCAACGGCGGCGGCAGAAAGCCGCTTACCTTCGAGTGGTATTATCGGTATAAGGACGGCGAAAAGTTCTATAGGTGCAAGGACAAAGCCGAGTGGTATGAGTGGTTTGATATTGAGAATGACGATTACATGCCTTCTATACACGTACATCAGCATGATGACTCCCTGGAGGGCAGCCAATACTACTGTGTGATAACAGACGCGAAAGGCTATTCGGTCACATCGCCGGTGGCAACGCTTAATGTGATCGAATAAAACGACCCGGGAAAGGAGCTTCACTATGGGACTGTTTAAAAAGGAAGCCTGCTGCCTTTGCGGCGGAAAAACAGGGATGTTCGATAAAAAGTGCGAGAGTGGCAAGGTCTGCAAGGAATGTGTGAAGAAGATGTCGCCCTGGTTTGACGATTATAAAAACGCCTCGGCGGGCGCTTTGGACGCGCAGCGCCTCGGGCGCGAGATCGATGCCGGACTTACGCAGATATATAACTTCAATAAGATCTTCGGCGAATTCGGCGTGATCTTAATAGACGAGAAGGAAAAGAAATTTACTGCCTTCCCCGATACGAGCAGCGGACTTTTCGGCAGCCAGAGGAAGGTCACATCCATCAATGATGTGCTCGATCTGGGGCCGGATATCATCAGATTCGATCAGGTGAAGGACTTCGAGATAGATATAAAGGAAATGACGCGCGAGGAAAAGCGCACCGAGAACGGTCAGCAGGTCAGCTATGATCCGCCGCACATCCTTTATATGGAGACCTTCACGCTCAGAATGAAGATAGATCACCCGTATGTCAAGTCCATGTATATACAGCTGAATGACGGCGCGGTGCAGATCAAAAACGAAGGCAGGCGTATATGGACGGATCCCGGCCGCAAGCTGGCGGCGCACCTTCTGCACCTTCCGCAGCTTGTAACGGAGGATCACGCGGCAATATATGATAACGCATCGCTTCTGGAGACCTTCCTCCGCAGCGACTATGAGATGCCGGATATATCCTACGGGTTTAAATGCACGCCGTATAACTGGGAGGATATCAGGAAATACCACTACTATCTCGCAATGGCGCGTGAGATACAGGATATCATTACCGGAACGGCAGAATAAAAGCTTACAGAAAAAGATCGCTCAGCACGAGCGGTCTTTTTTCTGTGTAATTTTTTACAACCCGAGTATCCTTTCCGCGTTTTTGTGCGTTATCAGCTCAAGCTCCTCGTCCGAAAGCCCGGCGCGCTTCAAAAACGCGAGCGTGTCGCGCGGTCTCTCCCACGGCAGATCGGAGCCGAAAACGATCCTGTCCGCGCCGTGGCGGTCTATTATCCTTCTGTACTGCTCTATGTCCATAAAGCCGCTGACAACGGCTGTGTCAAAGTACGCCTTGCTGTCAACGAGCCAGCTCTCGACCTCATCCCACTCCCAGAATGCGCCGAGGTGCGCAAGCGTCACCATAGACTGGTCAACGCGCTTTAACATCTCCCGCATATGTGCCGCTGCGCCGCGGTTCGGAGGGAGTATTCCCGGGTCCTTGCCGGAATGGAAAACGGTGTGCAGCCCGAGGTCTGCCGCCTTGTTCACAAGCGCGATGCATTTCTCATCATCGGAATAAACACCCTGATAGTCCGGATGCAGCTTTATGCCGCGGAAGCCCCGCGCGGCTATATCTTTGAGCGTTTCGTCCACATCCTCCTGATACGGGTGCAGCGACGCGAAGGATATTATATTATCGCCGGTTATCTCCTCGGCAAATCTGTTTATGGATGTGTGATTGGTCACACTAAGCGCGATCGGCATGATAACGGAGATATCCACTCCGTCCTCCGCCATCAGTCTTTTGAGCCCCTCCGTCGTTCCGTCATAATGCGGATTCTGGTCGAGGTCATACGCGTCCTTTATCTTTGCGGCGAGCGTATTTACCGCCCTGTCCGCGATCTTGTCCGGATAGACATGTACATGAAAATCGATCAGCATAATTCTTCCCTACCTACAACCGGGGGACAGCTCAAAGAGCTGTCCCCGAAATTTAATCAATCATTGGAATGTGCAGCAAGGTATTCCTCGAAGTTCTTATACTCCGCCTTGTGCTGCTGCGGCTTGAAATCAGCCTTGTATGTAACGCTGCTTGCAGCTGTTGCCTCGGGCTTTTCCTCCCTCGGTCTGCGGCTGCGGTTACGGTTGCCGCCCTTTGAATAGGACTTCTTCTGGTACTTGGGCGCGATAACCACCTTGCGGTACGGCTCCTGACCTACCGAGAAGGTCGTAACATCCTCGTTATCCTGGAGATTTGCATGGATTATGCGTCTCTCATACGGATTCATGGGCTCTAAAGCGAACTTTCTGCCGGTGCGCGCCACCTTTGCCGCCAGTCTGTCTGACAGCGCTATGAGCGCATCCTTGCGCTTTTCACGATAATTCTCGGTATCGATGGATACCTTGATATAATCATCCGAGTTACGGTTCACAACAAGTGATGTGAGATACTGGAGACTGTCTAAGGTATCACCGCGCTTGCCTATAACGATGCCCATGCTGTCGCCCTCAACCTCGACATTCACAACATCGCCGTCAAGCTCAGCCTTTACCTCGGCGTTAAGTCCCATTGCGGAAAGGATATCCGAGATAAACTTCTTCGCATCCTCTGCCGCCTCGGGCGTAGCCTCCGCCTTCTTCTTCTCTGCCTTCGGCTTTGCCTCGGTCTTTTCCGCGACCGGCTTCGCCTCCGCCGGCTTTACACCCTCTTTAGCCTTTATCTCGACTGCCGGCTCGCTGTATACGGGCGCGACCTTCTTTGTGACCTTTACGACAGCGTCCTTGGCGCCTATGCCGAACAGTCCCTTTGACGGCTTCTGTACTATCTCTATAACTGCATCCGCCTCAGCAATGCCGAGCTCAGAAAGCGCCGCGCTTACTGCTTCCTCAACGCTTTTTGCTCTTTTTTCCGTGCTGATACTTCCGCTTTGATTCGGGTAATCTGACATCTAAGCCCTCCCCTTTCTTATCAAAATAATAATTTAATCCTATCTGCTGCGCGATCGTGATAAGTCCGCTGATTATCCAGTACAGACCTACGCCCGCCGGCAGAATAAAGGTGAAATAACCTGTCATGACAGGCATCATCCATGTCATCATCTTGCTCATTGACTGAGCCTGCTCATTTGCCGCGCTCTTGTTCTTATCCTGACCTGAGAGCTTCATTGATATCTTGCTCTGCGCGATAGATGACAGTATCGCAAGCACCGGTATGATGAGGAGCATGATTATGCTCATGTTTCCCGGTATATCATTAAAGCAGCTGAGTGCTGTTGACGGTACCTGCGAAAGATCAAGCCCTAAGAACTTGAAGTTGATCGCCCACTCGTTGAGCGGTGCCGCCGCGTGGTTTGCCCAGTTGGTTATCTGGATCTGCGATTGGTTGAAAAGATCCTGCGCGCTCGTGTTTGCAAGGTTGCCGAGATTCTGTCCCGCAGCTGCCGCCGCGTCCCTGATCTGGGTGATCTTCTCGGTGAGCATACCCGCTGTCTCGTCTGTCCAGTTGAGATTAAACATATATGTAAGCGGTCTGCTTATAGCCTGATAGAGTGCGATAAGGATAGGCATCTGTATAAGCAGCGGCAGACATCCGCCCATCATGCTTACACCGTTTTCCTTATAGACCTTCGCCATCTCCTGCTGCATCTTGTTCTTATCGTTTGCGTACTTTTTCTGTATCTCCGCAACGAGAGGCTGTATCTTCTGCTGCTTTTTCATAGCCTTCTGGCTCTTTACATTGAGCGGCAAAAGAATGAGCTTTATGAGTAATGTGAACAGGATGATGGCAACACCGTAGTTTTTGACCAGTTCATAGATAGAACCTATGAGCCAGCCCATCGCCAATACGATATAATGCCACATAAAGTTTCCTTTCCGACGCGCCGTTACGGTACGGGATCATAGCCGCTCCCGCCGAACGGGTGACAGCGCAGTATCCGCCGCAGGGCAAGCCATCCGCCCTTTGCCGCGCCATATTTTTCTACCGCCTCAAGCGCATATTCCGAGCAGGTAGGTATATACCTGCAGCAGCTTCCGCCCTTGATAGGTGAAATATGGTGTCTGTAAAATTTTATTAAAACAATGAACAGCTTTTTAATCATCATTATGACCATTGATCCCTTCACTGCCTCCACCCAGGAGATCCAATGTCCTGAGCGCGTATGTGAGATCCTTTAAGATCTCGCTGTAAGTCCTGCCCGCCGCGCGGTTGCGCGCAACGATTATCATGTCCGATGTGCCTGTGAGCCTTTCCTCAAGCGCGCGGTAGCTTTCGCGCATCAGCCGCTTTGCGCGGTTGCGCGTAACGGCATTGCCGAGCTGCTTTCCGACAGCGAAGCCGACACGGTTCACGCCGCGCTTGTTCGGCTTCATATATACCACCACATATCCGCCGGCAACGCTCTTCCCGACACGGTATAACCGCCTGAAATCCCTGTTCAGCTTTATCGGCTGAGTATTCTTCATAACGGCCACACCTCCCGGACGATAACTTTTTTAAAAAACAATGCAGCCCGAGCGGGCTGCAAGTTGATTACTTCTCTGATGTTGTGAGAATCTTTCTGCCCTTTGCGCGTCTTGCCGCAAGCACCTTACGGCCTGACTTTGTAGCCATTCTCGCTCTGAAGCCGTGAACCTTTACTCTCTGACGCTTCTTAGGCTGGTATGTCATTTTCATTATATATACACCTCCTGATATCCTCTTACCGTGACCCTCTGACACGGTCACATTTATTTCCGAATTCTAATTTAAAAAAATCAGACACCGCTCCTATTATATAGGAACGGAGCCGTTTTGTCAAGTATTTTTTTGAGTTTTTCGGCTCTACTCTGCCCGATATTTCCCCTTCCTGAGGGCAGGCATAAAGAAAATTTGACATTTTTTTAATATTTTTCAGTGAAATGTTATAAAACTATTGCATTATCTGTATTTATACTATATAATATATACAATTATTTTTTATATATGAAAGGAGAGGTTTTTCTATGTCATTAGGAAATGTTATGGTCGGACAATCGGGCGGTCCGACATCAGTCATAAACTCAAGCCTGGTAGGAGTTTTCAAGACAGCCAAGGATGCCGGCTGCGGTAAGGTATTCGGCATGCGCAACGGTATTGAGGGGCTTCTGAAGGAGAGATATGTAAATCTTTCAGACTATGTAAAGAACGATCTTGATATCGAGCTTTTGAAGCGTACCCCGTCATCGTTTTTGGGCACATGCCGCTATAAGCTGCCGTCAGCTGCGGATCAGCCCGAGGTATATGAGCGTCTTTTCCATATTCTCCAGAAGCTCGATATAAAGTATTTCTTCTATATCGGCGGAAATGACTCGATGGATACCATAATGCAGCTTTCAAACTATGCGAAGGCTATCAATTCCGATATCCGCTTTATCGGTGTGCCTAAGACTATAGACAACGACCTCGACCACACCGACCACACCCCCGGCTACGGCTCTGCGGCAAAGTACATAGCGTCGGCAATGAAGGAGATCATCCGCGATGTATCGACCTACCCGAACCACTCCGTAACGGTAGTTGAGATCATGGGTCGTAACGCGGGCTGGCTGACAGCCGCATCGGCACTTTCAAGATCCGAGGACTGCAACGGCCCCGATCTTATCTATCTGCCGGAGCGCGTTTTTGATCATGAGGCGTTCGTCAAGAAGGTAGAGGATCTCAAAAAGCTCAAGAACGCTGTTATCATAGCGGTTTCCGAGGGCGTTAAGACGGCTGACGGCAAGTATGTCTGCGAGGCTAACAAGCAGGCGGTATTCACCGACTCCTTCGGTCATAAGTCTCTCGGCGGTACAGCTCTCTATCTTGCCGACTTTCTGGGCGAGACGATAGGCGTAAAATCAAGAGGTATCGTGTTCTCCACACTGCAGCGCTGCGCGTCACATCTGGTATCGCGCCGCGACATAACAGAGGCATTCCAGGCGGGCGCTGATGCGGTACTCGCCGCTCTCGCGGGCGAGACAGGCATGATGGTCACATTCAAGCGTATATCGAACGCTCCTTACAGCCTTATCACCGAGGTACATGACATAAACGAGATAGCGAACGCGGAAAAGGTAGTTCCGGACGAGTGGATCACCTCCGGCGGCACATATGTTTCAAAGGAATTTGAGGAATATGCGCGTCCGCTTATCATCGGCGAGCTTTCACCGTTCATGGTAGACGGTCTGCCGAGACATCTGTTCATAGATAAATAATACGGAGCAAGTAAAGCTTGAAATCTTTATACAGTTTAAAACAATAGCGAACGCGGCGCGTTCGCTATTGTTTTATTTATTCATCAGCTTCTCTACCTCAGTGCACATCATGATGAATGCGCCGGCGCCGTGGAGGTCGTTTGAGACAGTCGGGCGGTGGAGATAATAGTCCTCCCTGCCAACACCTGTTCCGACACAGACATTCGTCACGCTGAGCGTGTTGCCGGTTATCTCGGTCTTTGAAAGCGCGCCGTTATAGCCGGAAATTATCCTGTCCTTGTACTCCTCGCCTATGATCCCGTTATTATACAGCTTTGCCGCAGCATAGGTTATGAGCGCGGTACATGAGCTTTCGAGCCAGTTGCGCTTGTCATCGACCTTATCGAGCACCTGATACCACATACCCGTTTCCTTGTCCTGATACTTAAAAAGCGTGTCTAAAAGCTCGCGGCCGATCTCAACCGACAGCATGTAAAGCTCGCTGTCCTTTGGCGCGTACTCGGTGAATTCCGCAAGGGATACCATATACCAGCCCGTAGCGCGTCCCCAGTGCACCTTGGCAAGACCCGATTCCTTATCCACGAACTCATGCCGCTTTGAATCGTCCCACATATGATACGGCAGTCCGGTCGCAGGATTGAACATGCGCTCGCGGATGAGCTTCACCTGAGTCAACAGCTTGCCGAACATATAGGGCGTGTTGAACTTTTTGCAGTACATCGCGGTGAACAGCCCGTACATATACATCGTGTCGAGCCAGAGCTGATCCGGATTGCGGAACTTATGCCACACCGCGCCGTGGTTATTTGTCGGCCACTTTTCCAGCGCGTCAAAGAAGGTGTCCAGAAGCTTTTTATACTTCTTATAGCCCGTTGTTTCATATAAGCCGAAAAGCAGGATGCCGGGCTGGATATCGTCAAGCGACTTTATCTCGGCGGTCGGACATGTGCCGTCCTCCTTCACATGATTATCCACCCACTCCATGATATAGAGGCGGTATCTCTCCTCCTTTGTCAGCTTGTATATCTTCTCAACGCCGGAAAGGAACACTCCCTGATGATAATGAAAATGGTTCTCGGGCGGGAGGGTATCCGGTGTGAATTTTGCCATAACGCTGTCGGCGCACATTTTTGCATGCTCCAAGGCTGTGTACATTGCGATCACTCTCCAATACTTTTTTCTTAATTATACCATTAGTTCCCCCTCTAAGTCAATGACCGTACATGAAAAATTTTCTATTGTAATTATTTATTGTATATGATAGAATAGTAAAAAAGATCAGGGGAGCCGATACAATGAAACGAACAGCGGGAGATATAGAGTACGAGCTTACTCTCAAGCGGATAAAGAATATAAATATGCGCGTGGGATCGGACGGGAGCATACGCGTTTCCGCGCCATACGGGTCAGACCGGGAATATATTGACCGGTTTGTTTTGTCGCGCCGTGAATTTATCGACGCTGCGCGTCGGCGCATAGACTCGCGCACACCCGTGCCGGAGCCGGACGCGCCGCGGCTTGAGATATATAAGCGGCTGTACGCCGTTATGAAGTCGGTATATCCGAGGTTTTCAGAATACAGCTTCCCTATGCCGCAGCTCCGTATCCGCGCAATGACCTCGCAATGGGGCAACTGCCGCCGCGAGCGGCGGCTTATCACGCTGAACTCATATCTCTATGATATGCCGGAGCGGCTGATAGAATATGTAGCCGCACATGAGCTTTCGCATATGGTCGAGAGCAATCATTCCGCCGCTTTCTATGCGGTGCTCGGCAAAGCGATGCCCGACCATCGGGCGCGAGAGAGGGAGCTTAAAAATTACAGGCTGAAATAAATCGCCTGCAAGCGGTATTGCATGGTTTTCATCGCAAAGGACAGGCTTTTGGAATGCTTCAGGCTTTCGGTGATACACCTTGATTATATGCACCCCAAAGGTCAGATACTTTTAGGGTGCATATCAAATTTCAGGATAACTTATTGACAAATCGGCTGAAATTTACTACAATAATAAGGTAATAACAGAGTCGGGATCACCGCGAAGGCGCTGCCGCGATACGGATACACGATCACGGCACTTATGAATGTGTGGACGGTCGATAAATAAATGACGGAGGTAGTAAATGAAGAAAAAAAGTCAGAAAATCAAAAACAAGCCTATTAAAGACACGCCGGTAAAGAACAGGCTTTTGTTTGCGTTTTATGCGTTATTTATTGTCTGCTTTGGTTTTATAGTATTTAATGCTGCTTTTGCAAATATTTCTTATCCAAAAACAGCACTTATTTATACGGCGCTGCCGCTTATCATTTTGCTGCTTGCAGCAAATGAGATTTTAAGCAGATTTGAAATATCGGATAAAAATTACAGAATAATACTTATCGTTTTTTCGGTTGTGATGTTTATCAGTGAATTTATACTGGGGCTGGTCCTGCGGCATGATACCTGGTTCGATATAGGCGCTATTCATAAGGGCGCGGCGGAATGGGTAAAAACCGGTACCTTCGCGGGCTATTACGAATATTTCAACCAATTCCCCAACAACCTCGGCTCAATGACATTTTTATATATATTCTTCAAAGCCGCAGATATTGTCGGAATAAAGGATTTTTATGCCGTTTCTGTTTTCATAACATGTATAATGTTAACGCTTATGATGGTGTTGTCATCACTGATATGTAAAAAGGCGGGCGGTACGACCAAAGGCATATTCATACTTTTCCTGTTTGGGATAAGTCCGCAGTTTTGGTTCATGGGCGGAGCTGTTTATACAGACGCGCTTTCTATGCTGTTCCCTGTATTGGTCCTGTGGCTGTATCAGAGGTCTAAGGAGCAGAACGGAAAAAAACGAATATACACATATCTGCTAATGGGACTGGCCGCTGCTATCGGCGCGCTTATTAAGTTTACGGTCGTTATTGTAGTAATTGCAGTTGCCATTGACATGTGTTTCTTTGAAAAACCCAAGGAGCTTTTAACCGCGCTCGTTTGCGTTGCCGGGGTCTTTGCCATCATATTTACAAGCTTTAACGGATATATTTACTCAAAGCACCTTGATAAAGAAATGAATGACAAATTGATGCGTCCTCATATTCATTGGGTGATGATGGGACTGAAGGGCGACGGACGATACAACGCAGAGGATTATAGGTTTACGGACAGCTTCAGAGATCTGAAGGAGAAAAAAGAAAAAGACAGCGAAGAGGTCGCACGAAGGATAAAGAAGCTGGGGGCGCCGGGTATATTCAAGCTCGTATGTGCTAAAACAGCCATAGATTTTGGTGACGGCACCTACGGAATATCTGATTTTCTTAACATCCAACCGTCTAATAAAACAAGCTTGCACGATTGGGTCCTTTATGATGGCAAGAATTATGATAAATACTCAACATATGCGACAGCATTACATATTGTGTTGATGTTCGGGATGATCATGGGAATACTCCTGATGCTGATAAATAAAACATATAAAGAAAATAAAATGTTGGTACCGTATCTTGCGCTTATAGGAATATGGCTTTTCCTGATGGGATGGGAGACAAACAGACGGTACTTTTCAAACTTTGCACCTATGATATTCATATCCGTTTCACTCGTTGCGCATAATTTCAGGAGCTTGTTTAAAAGCCGCACGAGCAATACTGTAAAAAAATAATTTCCGATCACCAAAACAAGGGGCTGCACTCCGTAGGAGTACAGACGAAACAAAAAAAATTCCGCTCTGCTGAGCGGAATTTTTTGTTATTACTTTATCGCCTTTAAGTGCCAGATCTTGTCGTTGTACTCTTTTATCGTTCTGTCGGATGAGAAGAAGCCGCTCATTGCGGTGTTCATGATCTGCTTTGCGATCCATGTTTCTCTGTCCTGATAGTCGCGCATGATCTGCTCATGAGTCTTAACATAGTCCTCGAAGTCGCGGATAACCATATAGGTATCAGCCTGACCGTAGTCACCGAATACGAGGGTGTTATAGAGATCCATAAAGAGGTTCGTGTCGGGGTTGAGCGTACCATTTATGAGCATCTCCAATGCGCCTCTTAACGCAGCGTTGGTAGCATAGATCTGCTTTACCTCGTCGTTGCCCATTACCTTGACTCTCGCGTCTACCTCTTCTGAGCGGAGACCGAAGATATAGATGTTGTCCTCGCCTACCTGCTCGTACATCTCGACATTCGCGCCGTCCATTGTACCTATCGTTACAGCACCGTTGAGCATAAACTTCATGTTGCCTGTACCCGATGCTTCCTTACCCGCTGTTGAGATCTGCTCGGAAACATCCGCCGCGGTAACGAGCTTCTCGGCAATGGATACGCCGTAGTTCTCTACGAACACTACCTTTATCTTATCCTCGATGCGCGGATCGTTGTTGATAACATCGCCTACCGAGTTGATGAGCTTGATTATGAGCTTAGCTCTCTTATAGCCCGGTGCAGCCTTCGCGCCGAAGATATATGTCTTGGGATAATAATTCTTTGCATATGTCGGATCACTGAGCAGTCTGTTATACTCTGCGATTATGTGCAGAACATTCATCATCTGACGCTTGTACTCGTGCAGTCTCTTGCACTGTACATCAAAGATCGAGTCCGGATTTACCTTAATGCCGTTATGCTCTAAGATGAGGTCTGCGACCATCTTCTTGTTTGCGCGCTTGATAGCGTCAAATTTCTGCTGGAAGGTCTTATCCTTTGCGAACTTGGCAAGCTTTGCGAGCTTATCGCCGTCCTTTAACCAGCCCTTGCCGATGGAATCGTCGATGAGCTTTGTCAGCTCCGGATTGCAGTTTGCGATCCAGCGGCGGAAGGTGATACCGTTTGTGATGGCATGGAAGCGATCCTTATCCATCATATAGTAATCTCTGAATATATCCGCCTTCAGGATATCTGTATGCAGCTTTGAAACGCCGTTTACCGCAAATACCGTTGCAAGACAGGTGTTTGCCATCGAAACCTGACCGTTTGCAAGTATCGCCATCCATTCATGCTTGCCTCTGTCGCCGGGATAGAATGCCTCTACCTTTTCCATGAGGCGTCTGTTCATCTCCTCTAGGATCTGATACAGTCTCGGAACAACGCGGCGGAACATATCCTGCGGCCACTTTTCGAGCGCCTCGCTCATTACGGTATGGTTTGTGTACGCGAACACATGAGTAACTATCTCCCATGCCTCGTCCCAGCCGAGACCCTTTTCGTCCATCAGAAGACGCATCATCTCAGGGATAGCCATTGTCGGGTGGGTATCGTTTATGTGTATAACGATCTTCTCCGGCAG
>CAMNAT010000021.1 GCA_946531785.1 uncultured Oscillospiraceae bacterium | reverse complement strand
AAAGTTACTAAAACGAAATCTTTGAAATATTTTTGTAACAAAACTGTAAAAAACACTTGACAAATGTAACAAAGTGTGCTATTATAGTAACATAACAGAAAAGGACGGACAATATTTACAGCGTTTTACCCGGCTTTCGCTTAAAAAATCCGGGACAAGGGTATAGGGAAAATTTAATAAAAAGGGAGGAGTGATTTCTTTGAGGAAATCTTTGCGCGCGACCATCAGTGGTATTTGTATTTTAGGTCTGGCTTTTAACACAGCGGCATCTGCTGCCGATCTCAGCGGGTGGGCAGAGCCGTTTTACCGCAGCGCCAGCAGCGCCGGTCTGGTATCGTATTCAATAGTATCAAACAACATGCATGAGGGCATCACAAGACAGGAGTTCTGTGAGCTTTCGATGAATCTTTATAAAAGGCTTACCGGCGAGGTGATCATGGATCCCCCGAATACGCCGTTTACCGACACCGGCAACGCTTCGGTAATACAGGCGTATAACTACGGTATAGTAAACGGCGTGAGCGACACCGAATTTGCACCGTACAGACAGGTAACACGCCAGGAAATGGCTAAGATGCTTGTGAGCACGCTTACGGCATCGGAGGTGTCAATGAATATAGCGGAGGAAACGGATAACCTCTATCTATCGCAATTCACAGACAATTATGACATAGTTTCATGGGCACGCTCGCCCATCAGCACGCTTTTAAGCTATGATATCATGACGGGACTCACCGACGATATGATAGCGCCGCTCGCAACAACTACGCGCGAGCAGGCAATAGTAAGCGTAAACAGGGCATACTCGGTATTCGGACCGTCGCTTGATGTTGTGCAGTCCGTACCGCTCATAACAACGCCCGCGGCAAACACATATATAGAATCGCCGAGCTTTACGATCTCATGGGCAGACGCGACCAACGCGGCGTACTACCGTGTTCTTATAAAGGATGCGGGCTCAAAGGCTATCTATATAAACGATGTCGGCGGAAAGAGCGTATCAGTAACATATGACTATCTGACACCGGGGTCATATTCGATAATCGTGGGAGCAGTTCTCGCAGACGGATCAGAGGTTTTCAGCTTACCCGTAGACTTTACCTACAACTACGTCAAGCCTGAGCCGACCCCGGTTCCCACACCAGAGCCGACACCTGTTCCGACGCCCGCTCCGACACCGGCTCCGGCACCGGCACCTGTACCGGCACCGGCACAGCCTGCGCCGCCCGCGTCATCGGGAGCAAGCCCGAAGATCCAGAGCATACTGGCGACCGCCGATAAGTACATCGGCACACCGTACCTCTGGGGCGGCACAACACCGGACGGCTTCGACTGCTCGGGCTTTGTACAGTATGTGTACAGGCAGAACGGCTATAACATCACAAGGACGACATATACACAGTGGGACAACGACGGTACCTTCGTAGCCTGGGAGGATATGAAGCCGGGCGATCTCATGTACTTCGGTACGGAATACGGTCAGCCGTCACATGTCGGCATGTATGTCGGCGGCGGCAAGATGATCCACTCACCGCATACGGGAGATGTTGTAAAGTACTGCACGATAGAAAGCGGCTATTACAAGACCAATTTTATGGGCGCGAAAAGGATCGTATGGTAGAAAAAAGCTAATAAAAACGGGAAGGGGCGCGCGCCCCTTCCCTTGTTTTTGGCGAAAAATCATATCACTGTCGCAACGAATCTCAGAACGCGTCCGAAGAATCTGTAATACCACGGCAGCGCGCTGTATGCCGCGCGGTCTATGCGGCGCGACCTTGCGATCGTAGCCATGGCATCCCGCTCAATATCCTTTATCTGCGGCACATTTACAAGCAGCGCCGCGCATTCGTAATGCAGATACAGGCTGCGGTAATCGTAATTGATAGTACCCACGATAGCCCGCTTCCCGTCGCACACCGTTGTCTTTGCATGTACAAAGCCCGGAGTGTACTCGTATATCTCAACACCGATATCGATCAGATCAAGGTAATACGACCTTGCGAGGCAGTACGGCATCCTCTTATCCGGCACGCCGGGTAGTATCAGCTTCACATCCACGCCCCTGCTCACAGCAAATTTAAGAGCGTCATAGAGCGCCTCGTCTATCGCGAAATACGGCGTCATTATATAGACATAGTCCTCAGCCTTGTTTAAGATATCAACATATCCTATCCTGCCCGATTGTATCCCGTCGAGCGGCGAATCGCCGTAGGGCTGTATATATCCCGCAGCTCCGGGGCAGGAGTATCTTGCCGAGCTTTTTATGAATTTGTCGAAATCCGGCTCATCAACTCCCGATTCTGTGTACCACATCGAGAGGAACATCTCGGTGAAGCCGGCAACTCCCTCTCCGTATACGCGTATGCCGGTATCCTTCCAGTGCCCGAACCGCTCTATGCGGTTTATATACTCGTCCGCGAGATTGAATCCGCCGGAGAACGCGCACCGTCCGTCCACGACGATTATCTTCCTGTGGTCGCGGTTGTTCTGATATGTCGATAAAAGCGGCTGCACCGGTGAAAACACCCTGCACCTGATCCCGAGCCTCATGAGCTCGCGGTCAAAATCCTTGGGCGTGATGCCCATGCAGCCCATTCCGTCATACATCACCCTGACATCCACGCCCGCCTGCGCCTTTTTTTCAAGCACATTCAGTATCGAGCGCCACATATAGCTTGTGGAATTGATGATGAAGAACTCTAAGAAGATGAATTTCTCAGCTCTTTCAAGCTCACACAGGATATCCGCGAGGATATCGTCAGCTAACGGATAGTATTTGACCGCGGTGCTGCGGTATACAGAATTGAAGTTGGTGTTTGAAAAGAATTTTGCAAGCCCCGTATCGGTGCCCTCAGCCTTCATCTGCGCGATGACCTCCGAATCGTCTACCCTGTACTTTGCGACCGCTAGCTGCGCGTTGTACTGGGAGTCCTTTATGCTTTTGGAAATAAGCCCCGTATGGGTATAAATATATAAAAACCACCCGATCACCGGGATCACAGCGATCATCATTATCCAGGTTATCTTGAAGCCGCTCTCCTCATGCCTGTTCACCTCGAACAGGATGAGTATCGCGCTGATAAGATAAGACGGGAGCAGAATGAAGCGTATGTTGATAGCGCTGAATATAAACGCAAAAATATATCCGAGCTGTATCAGCAGCGTGATGAGCGCAAAGAATTTATTTGAGTAGACCAGCTTCGTCAGCTTATTCAAACGGCCTCACCCCCATGTATGTTTGTTATCAATAGTCCTTAGTTTTCCTGATCTCACAGAACGCGGCTTCCTCGCCGTCGGTCTGGATCAGTCTCAGCCATTTTTCAAGAAGCTCCGCGGTCTCGGGATGCATCGTGAGTCTTGCTCTGCCGCGGAGGAAGTAGTTTATCGGGTTATCGTTTGTATAATTCTTCCCCTGATATACCTTTCCGGCGGCGACGCGGTCGCAGAACATCTCCTTGACGAATACTATCGGCATCTTCACCGGCTCCAGCTTTTTGGAAACGATGTTATAATCCGTCCAGTATTCAAAATGATGCCTGTTCCGCCCCTTGTGGTGCATCCACGCCTTTGAATAGCCGTAGACCTCGCGCTCGCGCTCGGTCGGGCTGCGGTCGCCGAGGTAAAACCTCGCGCCCTCGATGAACTCGGTCGGGCTGAACTTTGAAAGATCATGCAGCATGCCGCGCCAGGGTATGCCCGCTTTTACGCAATGTACAAACACAAGATGCCGATGCTTTGCCACTGTCTTGAAATGCTTCCATAAATGCAGCATATGCCGATCCTCCTAATACATAATATCATAGCTTATTCTACCACAATCCATTCGTTTTTTCAAGCAAATTCAAGCTGTTCAGCCAAAAAAGTTGATTTTTTTCAAAAACATATTGAATTTTTGCCGAAAATAGTATAGAATAATAATATCTATAGCTATTTTTATAGGATAAAATAATTCGGAGGTATACATATATGTGTGGAATAGTTGGATATATAGGAAAAAATCAGGCGGCGCCGATCCTTCTGGACGGACTTGAAAAGCTTGAATACCGCGGCTACGACAGCTCGGGCATCGCGGTCATAAACGGGCAGGATATAAATGTCGCAAAGGCAAAGGGCAGACTTCAGGTGCTGCGCGATAAGACCGGCGACGGCAATGATGTAAAAGGCACGATAGGCATAGGCCATACGCGCTGGGCAACTCACGGCGAGCCGTCGGATGTTAACGCGCATCCGCATCTTTCGCAGTCGGGTCGTTTTGCGGTGGTACATAACGGAATCATCGAGAACTATCTTCCGCTCCGCGAGCGTCTCACAGCAAAAGGCTTTGAGTTTGTTTCGGAGACAGATACCGAGGTTCTGGCTCATTTATTTGAATACTACTACAAGGGCGATATAATGGACGCCATGATAAAGGTCATCGACCGCGTTGAGGGCTCCTACGCTCTCGGCGTGCTCTGCTCGGATTATCCGGACAGCTTCATCGCGGTACGCAAGGCAAGCCCGCTCATCATTGGTCTGGGTGAGGGCGAGAACTTCATCGCATCAGATGTTACGGCTATCTTAAAGCACACACGCAATATCCATTACATAGAGGATAACGAGATAGTTGTGCTCACCCGCGACGATGTAAAGGTATATAACACCGATAAGGAAGAGATCAAAAAGGATGTGTTCACCGTTGACTGGGACATCTCCGCAGCTGAGAAGGGCGGCTATCCGCACTTTATGATAAAGGAGATCGAGGAGCAGCCAAAGGCGCTGCGCGAGACTATCTCGCCTCGTATCAAGGACGGCAATATCGTCCTTGACGATGTCAAGCTCACAGCTCAGGACATAAAGAACATAAACAAGATATTCATAGTTGCGTGCGGAAGCGCATATCATGTGGGTGTTGTGGCAAAATATGTGATAGAGCGTCTTTGCCGTATACCGGTAGAAGCTCAGATCGCGTCGGAGTTCCGTTACTGCGACCCGATCGTTACGAAAAACGATCTCGTTGTCGTTATCAGCCAGTCGGGCGAGACAGCGGACACCTTGGAGGCCTTGAAGGTCGCAAAGAGCCGCGGCGCAAGGATACTCTCGATAGTGAATGTTGTAGGCTCGGCGATAGCGAACGCGTCAGACGATGTTATCTACACATGGGCAGGACCGGAGATCGCGGTCGCGACCACAAAGGCATACTCGACACAGCTTGCTGTCGTATACATGCTCGCTATATATATGGCGAACAAGCTCGGCACGATCACCGGCGGTCAGTATAAGAAGTACATAAACGAGCTTGAGGCTCTTCCCGATCTCGTTGCAGAGACAATAGAGAACAAGGATCAGCTTGCATACCTCGCGTCAAAGTTCTATAACTGCAAGTCGATATTCTTCATAGGTCGTAACCTTGACTACGCGGTATCGCTCGAGGGCTCGCTCAAGCTCAAGGAGATCTCCTATATCCATTCCGAGGCATACGCCGCGGGCGAGCTCAAGCACGGCACGATCTCGCTCATTGAGGACGGCACGCTCGTTATCGCTATAGCGACAGGACGCGATCTCTTTGACAAGACCGTTTCAAACATAAAAGAGGTCACCTCGCGCGGCGCCGTAGTTATGGGCGTTACGACAAAGGGCAAGACGATGGACGGCATTGCCGACCATGTTATAGAGATACCCGAAACAAGCGATATCTTCCTTCCCTCGCTTTCGGTCGTACCGCTGCAGATATTCAGCTACTATGTAGCGGCAGAGAAGGGCTGCGACATAGATAAGCCGAGAAACCTTGCAAAATCAGTAACAGTAGAATAATATTGGAGTAAGCTAATGGACAATCACAGATATGTCAGCTTCCACCGGGGCAGCCGGCAGAAGCTGAAACGGCGTATCATAGCCGGAGCGGCTGCGCTGCTCGTTATACTTGCCGCCGCTTTCGTGATCGGCAAGCTCACCGAGAACAGCGCAGAATACAGGCAGAAGGTATCGCTCGTTGAGGAAAACCGCAATCTGCGCGAGCAGATCACAACGCTCAACGCGCGCATACTGGAGCTTGAAAACACCGTAGCAAATCAGGCGCAGTATATCTCAACAGTGCCGACCGCGGCGCCGGAGGAGACCGCGACTGAGGCACCGGCAGCCGATTCGCCTTTTACTGCAGAAACTCCAAGAGATAACTAAACCGAAAGGACTTGCTTTCTTTGATAAAGAAAAAAAACAGGCAGAACGCGCATTCCTTTATGGGGAATGTCATCATGATACTCTTCGCGCAGATCATGGTGAAGGCTATGGGTATGATATACCGCATGGTCATCACCAATATAGACGGATTCGGCAACTCCGGAAACGGCTTCTATAACGCGGGCTTCCAGGTGTATACGGTATTGCTTGCGATCTCATCGGTCGGCATACCGAACGCCATTGCAAAGATGGTGTCCGAGCGCGCGGCACTGGGCGATTACAGGTCGGCGCACAGGATATTCCGCACCGCATTCGGGCTGTTCTCCGTGATCGGTCTCGTCTGCGCGGCGATACTCTATATAGGCTCCGACTTCATAGCGGTGCATATTATGAACATGGACGGCGCGCAGTATGTTATGCGCGCGCTGGCTCCGTCGATATTCTTCGTATGCATCTCATCCGTTATCCGCGGTTACTTCCAGGGACTTAACGACATGAGGGCGACGAGCTTTTCACAGATGCTCGAGCAGGTGTTCAAATGCGGACTCACGATAGTGCTCGTGCTGCTCGCCGTCGGCTCAATGCCGCAGCTCATGGTCATTGCGACGCGAGTTTCCATGCTTTATACTGTAAACGGGAACGAGGTAGCACCTCCTGAGATACTTGCGGCATGGGCGAACGCGGCAAGCTCGCTTGCGACGCTCATATCCTTTATATATCTTGCCGTATTCTATCTAAGGCGCAAAAAGGGACTGGAGGAGCAGATGCGCCGCTCATCTGTCGAGGAGCTTAAAACCTCGGGCGCAAGGCTCATGAAGATGATACTCATGCTGTCGATACCGATCTCGCTCGCGTCGATCATAACGGCGGTGAACCGCGTTGTCGATCTCGCGACGATCACGCGCGGCATCGAGGCGGCGTTTTCCGGCGGGATACCGGCGGGGATACTGAGCGATGATATCATATCAGCCCCGACCGCAACGCAGCTCAACAAGGCGGCGGTATATCTTTCGGGTATGCTCTCAAAGAGCGACACCATCTTCAATATGCCGCTGGCGCTCAACATCGCGTTCGCAACGGTTTTGGTGCCGTCGATCGCGGGCGCTCTGGCAAAGGGCGACACGAAGGAGGCGGTCTCAAAGACCTCATACTCCTTCCTCATATCGATACTTCTTATTCTACCCTGCGCGATAGGCTTCATCGTCCTGGCGCAGCCGATATATAAGATAATATACCCCGCCACCTCCGACGGCGCGGAGCTTCTGGCTATCATGGCGGTGGCGCTGGTGTTCAGCGCGCTCACGCAGACGCTGACAGGCGCACTGCAGGGCATAGGCAAGGTGTTTGTCCCGGCGTTGGGCATACTCCTCGGATGCCTTTGCAAGGTAGCTCTGAACCTGATACTGATCCCGATCCCGTCGGTGAACATCTACGGCGCGGCGATCTCGTCGATCGTGTGTCAGATAGTGGCGTTTTTGGTAAACTACATCGTGCTTTCCCGTAAAATACCGCTCCGCATCACGCTCGGCAAGTATGTCATAAAGCCTTTGGGCGCAGGCGCGGTCATGGGCATAGCGGCGTTTGGTGTATACTTTGCGATGACCGCGGTATTCGGCGGCGGATATGTATCAAACCTCGCCGCGACAATGCTTTCAGTTATTGTCGCGGCGGCGGTATATCTCGCGCTCGTGCTGCGGCTGAGAGTGATGGACAAGGAGGATATCGTTCTCCTTCCCGCGGGCGAGAGATTGTATTCGATGCTTGTGAGATATAAGATATATAAATAAGCTATATTAATTGGGAGGTTTTCATGGCAGCACTGGATTATGCTATACGCTTTGTGCGTGTTATCGAGCTGAGAGATATCGTCGATATACTCATCGTTGCGGTGATGGTGTATCTTCTGATGCGCGCGATACGCGGCACCCGCGCCGGACAGCTTCTGCGCGGCATAGCGGTCGCGGCGGCGATATACGCGCTCAGCGCTATCTTCCACCTCAATACGGTGAATTACATACTGAACGCGATAGTTCAGGTAGCTCTGTTTGCGATAATCGTCATATTCCAGCCGGAGCTGAGAAAGCTGCTCGAGCAGATGGGCAGGCTGAAGTTTCTGCACTATCTCGGCTTTTCGCTCGAGGCGTCGCCCGAGGACACCGAGGAGGTCGTCCGCAATATCGCGGCGGCGGCAGATGATATGGCGGAGAGCAGAACGGGCGCGCTGATCGTCATAGAGCGCGGAACAAGACTCGGTGAATATATGAACAGCGGTACGCCGCTGGATGCAAATGTGACAGCGGAGCTGTTAAAGAACATATTTGTCCCCAACACGCCTCTGCATGACGGCGCGGTCATCATCCGCGACAATAAGATAATAACAGCCGGATGCGTCTTGCCGCTCACGGCAAACACTAACCTTTCGAGCGAGCTCGGCACGCGTCACCGCGCAGCCCTGGGGCTCAGCGAGACCTCGGACGCGGTGATCGTCGTAGTGAGCGAGGAGACCGGAAAGATCTCCATAGCTGTGAACGGCTCCCTCACCCGTAACCTGAACGAAGCGTCGCTTTCAAAGGCGCTCACAAAGCTGCTTGCGTCAGAGCAGAAAAACGACACGCTCAAACGCATAAAGCTGAGGAAATCAAGGTAACAGGAGGGGAATACATATGGCAAAAAAGGACAGTAACCACGCGCCGCGGCTGAAATATATGATACTTTCGGTCGTGATTGCGATAATTATATGGATACTCGTTTCGTTCTCTACCGGTGTGGACATAACGAACACCTTCCACAATGTGCCCGTAAGATATACCGGTATGAGAGAGCTCAGCTCGCGCGAGCTTGTGCTGCTCCGCAGCGCGCCCGCGGCGGATCTTGCCGTGACGCTTACCGGCAAGCGCACCGATATCATGGACGCGCTCGACAATGTGCAGATAGAGGTCGATGTCTCGGAGATCACCGAGGCGGGCGATTATGAGCTTGAGGGCACAGTGCGGCTGCCAAGCTCAAAGCTCACGATAGAGCGGACAAATTTCACGACAGTGCCCGTCACTGTCTCTGCTATGACTGAAAAGGAGATACCGCTTGAGGTGCGCTATGACACCTTCAATAAGAAGTATGTGAATGCCGTACCCGATCAGGAAAAGGTCGTGATCATGGGCGCGGAGAGCGAGCTTGCGGGAATAGATAAGGCGTTTCTGTTCGTGACCGCGCCGAAGGGCGAGCCGACAGACGGCGAGGTGCTAATGCCGGTAAGGTATGAGGACAGCGCGGGCAGGGAGCTGCGGCTGCCGGATTCCGTAAGATGCCGAACGCCGCAGGTGAAGGTGAAATGCACCGTATATGACGCGGTGATGCTGCCGGTGGATATAGACACGACCATCATCGAGCGCGACGGCTACAAGGTCGATCGTGACAAGACTGTGATCGAGCCTAAGGAGATCGAGGTCGGCGTGCTGCCGGGCTCAAAGATAGAGCATGTGCTAGCGCGCGTGGAGAAGGCAGACAGCAATACGCCGATGGACTGCGAGATAATGAACACCGCGGGGCTTTTTGTTCCCGACAAGTCAAAGACCGTAAGGGTGACATTATCGGCATATGATTCAAGCAACGAAATGGATTAAAGCATAAAAGCAAAAGGATCGCTCGTAATGGGCGATTCTTTAAATAAGGAACAAATAAGGAGGAAAAAATATGGACATTCAATATCTTTTATGGCTGCAGGAGCTGAGAAACGCAACAGGGGGCGTGTTTGATGAGCTTTTCAACGCGCTGTCTAAATTCGCGGTGGATATAATGCCGTTCCTGCCGTTCGTGATATTCTGGAGCGTGGATAAGAAGTGGGGATACCGCTATATCACCACATGGGGCATAGGTGAGGTCGTTAACGGCATCGTCAAGCTGACGGTATGCGCTTACCGCCCGTGGATACGCTCATCTGCGATAGAGCCCGCCGGAGATTCCAAGGTAGCGGCGACGGGCTATTCGTTCCCGAGCGGACATACGATGGTCGCCACCGTTACCTACGGCACCACCGCTGTATGGCAGTGGTGCAGGAAGCGGTGGATCGCAGTTGTCTGCTGTGTTCTGATCCTGCTTACCGGCTTTTCAAGGAACTTTCTCGGAGTGCATACCCCGCAGGATGTTCTGGTGGGGTTCGGTGAATCGGTAATCATCATTCTGATCGTCGGCGCGGCGCAGAAAAGACTTGAAGGAAAAGAGAAGGTCATTGATATTCTTACCTTCATAGGCTTAGCCGCCGTGATACTGACGCTTGCCTACATAATGCTGAAGCCTTACCCGATGGACTATGTTGACGGAAAGCTGCTCGTTGATCCGCAGAAGATGATGAACGACACCTTCAAGGCGTGCGGAGCGTTCACGGGATTTCTGATCGGCAGCTATATCGACAGGCATTATCTGCGCTATGAGATCCCTCAGGGCGCGGCGGCGCTGCCGATACTTACCTGCATCGGCGCGGCGCTGATGTTTGCATGGGTCGAGTTTTTCGCTCCCGCAACGATCGTTGCGGCATTCGGCGGACACTGGGGCAACATGATCGCCCGCGGGATAATGGTCCTCTTCGCTATGTGCGTATGGCCTGTTGTTATAAAAAAATACTCAGCACAATAAAATGTACTGAAACCGGTTAAAAGGAGAAAATGATATATGGTAGAAAAGTCAAATGACGGAATACTGAAAATATCCGGAAGGATAGATTCAAATAACGCAGCTCAGCTTGAAAAGGAGCTGCTGGGCGCGGCAGAGGGGCTCGGCGCCGATATCACGCTTGACGCGGCAGAGCTTCAATATATTTCAAGCGCAGGTCTGCGCGTATTTCTGAAGCTTAAAAAGGCGGCGGCCGGAGAGGTGTCTGTGATAAACACATCTCCGGAGGTCTATGATATATTCGATGTTACCGGCTTTACAAGCCTTCTGAATGTATCAAAAAGGCTGAGAGAGATAAGCGTTGACGGCTGCGAGGTGATCGGTCAGGGCGGCAACGGCACGGTCTACAGGCTCGATGACGATAAGATAGTAAAGGTCTACAGACCCGTAGTGGGGCTTGCGGCGATAGAAAAGGAAAGAGAGTTTGCAAAGACGGCGCTCATCAACGGCGTTCCCTGTGTTATCGCATACGATGTCGTAAAATGCGGTGACAGCTACGGCATAGTTTTTGAGATGCTCAGATCAGACACGCTCGGTCACGCGATGAAGAATAACCCCGAAAAGCTCGATGAATATGTGGAAAAGTATGTCGCGCTCGCAAAGGAGCTGCACAACAAAAAGATAGCTGCCGGGACCTTCACGAATATTAAGACGGTCCTGCACGAAAGAGTCCCGAGGCTCGCAAGGTGGTGCACGCCCGGGGAGCTGGAGCTTTTGGACAGCCTTATAGACGAGCTGCCCGACGGCGATTCACTCATACACGGCGACCTCCATCCCGGCAATATCATGATACAGGACGGCGAGCTCGTGCTCATTGATATGCCCGAGGTCACTATGGGCGCAAAAATATGGGATCTCGCGGGGATATACAGAGACATGATATCCGCGCCGCAGCGCTCACCGGAGGCGATCGAGCTGTCGGTGGGTATGCCCGCGGATATGATAATCGATGTCGGCCATAGGTTCTTCCGGCTGTATACGGGCATGAACGATGAGCAGCTTGAAGGATATTATAAGCAGCTTGATCTGGTTTTCGCGTTTAATGTTGTGCTTATTGTAGGAGCAGGCAGCAAGCGGTCGACGGAAATGGCACCTGCGATCATGGATAATCTTTTAAGAAGCGTCGTTATACCGAATGAGCAGGCTTTAAGGCATATCCTTCGCTCATAACAAGGGAGGTTTATGTAACATGTATCAATTAGCGGATAAGCTGTATATAGAGCTTGTTATTACAGCAATAATACTAATGCTTATTATGCTGTATAATAATATCGTACTATATAAGATCAAGATCACGGATCTGCTCACACAGATCGTTATATTCACTTTGGTCGCGTGCGTCTCGGATATTGTAATAAATATGGTCCAGTATAGACCCGGGCTGCAATGGCTCAGCTATATAAGCGAATGCGCCTCGACTATATCGGGTGTTTCTATCTGCGCCATTCTCCTGAGATTTGTCATGGTAAGGCTCGACTGCGATGTAAAGCGCAGATGGCTGAAGCTCGTGCTGTTTTATATACCTAACATTTTCATCTTTTTGGTATGCGTGACGACACCGTGGACACATCTTATTTACTATGTTGATGAAAAGAACATAATATATTCGATGGAGCTGTACGATAGCTATATCCTTTTGATGGTATTATACTCGATATCAGCCTTTGTCATATCTCTTGTCGTTTTCCTGCGCTCATTAAAGCACAGCACAGACAAAAAACGCGCCGCGACAACGATGCTGATATTTGCAGGTCTCGTGTTCATAATGCAGCTGAACCAGGCGCTTGAGCTGGGCTTTGAAAGCGATTATGTATCTCTCGGCTTAGCGTGGGCGGTATCGCTTGTATACCTTACCACCAACATGAATATGGATACGCTCATAGCTAACCGCACCCGCGCGGCGGCAGTTCAGGCGGATCTCGATATTGCGTCAAAGATACAGATCGACGCGCTGCCGAAGGTGTTCCCGCCGTATGAGCATCACCCGGAGATAGATCTTTACGCGACCATGAACACTGCCAAGGAGGTCGGCGGCGACTTCTACGACTGCTTTGAGATAGACGAGAACCGCATATGCTTCCTTATGGCAGATGTATCGGGCAAGGGCGTTCCGGCGGCGCTGTTCATGATGACGGCAAAGACCATGATAAAGGACTATGCAATGCTCAAAAGCAGCACGGCGGAAATTTTCACCTCAGTCAACAAGTATCTGAGTGAAAACAATGACACCGGTATGTTTGCGACCGCGTGGATCGGGATAATAGACACAACGACCCTGATGCTGCAATATACCAACGCGGGGCATAACTATCCTTACATAGCCCACAGCGGCGGGGATTTTACGGAGCTGAAGAAAAAGCACGGTCTGTTCCTTGCCGGATGGGAGGGAACACAGTACCGCGAGGATTCGCTGCAGCTTAAAAAGGGCGACAGCCTGTTCCTTTACACCGACGGACTCACGGAGGCGCACAACAACGAGGACGAGATGTACGAAACAGAGCGGCTGAATACGCTTTTAAATAAAGCTGCTGACCGCGACGGCAGAACGCTGCTGCCGGAGATAAAGCGAAGCGTGGATGAATTCGCCAATGGCAGAGATCAGTTTGACGATATAACTATGATGATGATAAATATAAAATAAGCAATGCAAAATGCATTTAAGGGGGCTGTTGCAAAACTTGCGTTTTGCAACAGCCCCCTTTTTAACTGTATGAAATGATATTTAGCAAACGCCCTGCTGCATCATTGCGGTTGCGACCTTGAGGAAGCCTGCTATGTTAGCACCTGCTACGAGGTCGAGCTTGCCGCCCTTTGTGAGGTTATACTCCTTAGCTGCCTCAGTAGCTGCTGTATATATCGATACCATGATACCGTGGAGCTTTGCGTCTACCTCGTCAAATGTCCATGAAAGTCTCTGTGAGTTCTGGCTCATCTCAAGCGCCGATGTTGCAACGCCGCCTGCGTTTGAAGCCTTGCCCGGTACAAAGTATACGCCGTTCTGCTGCAGATACTCTGTAGCATCCGGAGTTGTAGGCATGTTAGCGCCCTCTGCAACGATCTGTGTGCCGTTTGCAACGAGTGCCTTTGCATCGTCGATGAGAAGCTCATTCTGAGTAGCGCACGGAAGCGCAACATCTACCTTTACCTTCTGCCAGAGGCCTGCCCCCTCTATATAAGTCGCTGTCGGATGAGTCTCAACATACTCCTTGATCCTGCCGCGGCGTACCTCCTTGATCTCCTTGACTGCCGCAAGGTCGATGCCGTTCTCGTCGATGATATAACCGTTTGAATCTGACATTGTGATGACCTTAGCGCCGAGCTGCTGCGCCTTCTGGCATGCATAGATAGCAACATTGCCCGCGCCGGAGATAGCAACTCTCTTGCCCTCGAAGGATGTGCCGAGCTCGTTTAACATCTCTGCTGCGAAGTATACAAGACCGTAGCCTGTAGCCTCTGTACGAGCGAGCGAGCCGCCCCATGTGAGACCCTTACCTGTGAGCACGCCCTCATATACATTCTTTAATCTCTTGTACTGACCGAACATGAAGCCGATCTCTCTTGCGCCTGTGCCGATATCGCCCGCCGGAACATCAGTGTCGGCACCGATGTGGCGTGAAAGCTCTGTCATGAAGCTCTGGCAGAACTTCATAACCTCGTTATCTGACTTGCCCTTGGGGTCGAAGTCTGAGCCGCCCTTGCCGCCGCCGATAGGCAGAGTCGTAAGGCTGTTCTTGAAGATCTGCTCGAAGCCGAGGAACTTGATAACGCTGAGGTTAACTGACGGATGCAGTCTGAGACCGCCCTTATAGGGGCCTATAGCGCTGTTGAACTGTACTCTGTAGCCGCGGTTTACCTGTACCTTGCCGTTATCGTCTACCCACGGAACTCTGAACATAACTATTCTCTCCGGCTCAACGAGTCTTTCGAGAAGCGCCGCATCCTCATACTCGGGATGCTTGTCGAGCGCCGGCTGGATGGTCTCAAGGACCTCGGTAGCCGCCTGTATAAATTCCGGCTCGCCCGGATGGTTCTTCTTTAATTCTTCTAATACTCTCTCACCATACTTCATTGTGAGACGCCTCCTTGAAAAAAATATATTTGGACACAAAAACCCGGTCACAAATGTGCCCGGGTCCTTCCGTACTTTAACAGTATATCATATAATATATGATTATGCAAGTATTATTTTTAAAATTGTGAAATTTTCAGTATAAATATGCAATACAGTAAATAATATGTAATTAATTTTACCAAATCACAGAATGAGGCATCAGACAACCTCTATTGAAAACTTGACTTCAATAAAATACTATGATAAAATTGCCACGAGGGGAGGAGTGACATAAATGATACAGGATTTACATTCGCATACTTATTATT
>CAMNAT010000020.1 GCA_946531785.1 uncultured Oscillospiraceae bacterium | reverse complement strand
ACACCATCGTGCTGCCCTTCGGCTTCAGCTTTGAAAAGGTGTATCCCGCAAAGGTGCAGACACCCAGCTTAAATGCCCAGCTGATAACAGAGAAGTATATAGTATTGATGATGCTTCTTCCGAACTTCAGCTGATTCCATGAATCGCTTACCCTTGCAACAAACACATTCCAGGACAGATCCTTTGGAAAAAAGCTTGTGCTTGTATATATCTCATTAGTGTCCTTTAACGCCGTGAAAACCGTCCATATTGCAGGAAGAAAGGTCAGAAAGCAGCATAGGATCAGGAACGCAAAGATAGCCCAGTACAATATCTTCCCCCTTGCGCCCTTCAGATCGACATTGGTAAGCAATCCCGTAGTTTTTTCTTGAAACTTACTCATGTTGTTCACTTCCTTTACAGACTTTCTTCCAGCTTCTTATTCAGCTTGAAATAGAAGATAGTCATAAATATGAGCACGAAGAATATTATCGTACCCAATGCCATTGCATGCCCTACTCTCTGAGTAACGAAGCCGTATTTATAAAGCTGATATCCCAGAGATGCCGATGCTCCGTCCGGGCCTCCGCCCGTCATTGCAAGCGGCTGCTCCATGACTTGGAACACACCTATTATCTGTCTCACAAAATTGAGGATCAGCACTCCCATGATCTGGGGACGCATAACATACCATGCGCGCTGCAATATCCCCGCGCCGTCGATGGTCGCCGCCTCATACAGCTCCTGATTCACGCTCTGCAGCGCCGAATAATACAGCAGCATAGCGCCCGGAAAGCCCTTCCATGTCATGGATACCACGATCCACAGAATGGTCAGATGCGCGTCGTTGAGCCACTGATACGGTGACATGCCGAGCTTTATAAGTATCATATTCAGAAGTCCAAGCTCAGTTGGATCATACATCTGCTTCCACAGCAGTGAAACAGCGATCGCCGGTATGATCGCCGGCAGATAGAGAAAGGTCAGTATCTTCTTCTTGAAATGGACCATCTCATTTACAAATACAGCTAACAGGATAGGCGGCAGGAAGCCGATCACTATCGACCATACCACATATTCTATCGTATTGATAAATAGCGGTATAAACTGCGTATCCTTTATCACTTCAATATAATTCTGCAAGCCGATAAAATGCGTAGGCTTATATCCCTGCATCTTAAACAGTGACCACACAAATCCCATAACTGTAGGCCGCCATATAAAGAGATACATTAATATAAGCGCAGGCAGAGCGAAAAGCCACGAGATGAAAAAGGATTTTTTCTTAAGCCCGCCGCTCTTCGGCTTTTTCAGCTTTCTGTGATCATCTTTCCTCATTTAGCATCCTCCCATCACTGTTGATGATAACGGATGGGCAGCGCTGCGCACCGCCTTCCGCTATTAACTTGTCGGTTATAATTAATAATTGTTAAGGAAGTTTGTCTGGAAATCAGTATTTGCCTTCTTCAACAATGCAGCGCAGTCCGCGTTCTTGTCTCCGAGAACCTTCTGTATGCAGTTGTCCAGAACTCCGTACAGATCCTGAGCGCATATCGGCTCCTCGGGCTGGACTTCGACCTTATCATCGTTAAGGAACTCGTTATAGAGTCTTACATTGTTCGGGCTTACATTGGCATATTTTTCGATCAACTCGTTCTGGAACCGCTGCTTTTCGCTTGAATCGTTCCAAGGGCTGAGTGATTTTATGCCTATGACCGCTCCGCGTTCCTTGCTTTTTTCTATCGTCTCAGTCAGAGCCTTCTTGCCGGACTCGTCGATATCATATCCGTTTCCGGTGTATTCGAGGAATCTTATGCAAGCGTCTATCTGCTCCTCGGTAGCGTCGTCTCTTATTGCTCTCGTATCACCACCGAGCAGGGTCACATAACGCTTCGGGCCTGCGGGGATCGCCATCATACCCAACAGATCCGGATCGATGCTGAAGGTCGCCATCTGCGTTCCTATCGTTCCGGAGCTGAGCATCATGGCAGCCTTGCCCGACGCAAGATATTCCGCGGTGCCTTTATTGTCTATAAGCGTGTTCTGCGGAACGACATCATACTTCCATCTGAGATCCTTTATGAACTGAAGCGCCTCAGTACACTCCGGTGAATCAAAGGTCGCGATCCACTTCCCGTTATCGTCCTGCTTCATGAACTCGGTACCGAACGACCATGCGATGACTGTGAATATCCAACCGCCGGCATTGTTCATTGTCGGCATTATGAAGCCGTCCTTACCTGTCTTTTCCTTTATCTGCTTAGCATACTCAGCCAGCTCATACCAATCCTTCGGCTGCTTCGGAGTTCCGTCCGCCTCGACAAGACCCGCAGCCTTAAACAGATCCATATTTATAGCAAGACCGAGAATATATGTGGACATCGGGAACGAATATATCCTGCCGTCCTTTGAGATAACATCCTCTACCTTTTTGGACAGCTTGCCCGCATATCCTCTTTTTCTCAATACATCGGTAATATCCGCCGCATACTCGCCGTCTATGATCCTCTGGATCTCAGTAAAGTTGCAGCGATATAATGTCGGAAGCGTACCGGATTCCGCCTTGGGATAGAACGACTTCAGATCAAAGGTCCATGTTTCGCCTGAGAGATCGACATCCGGGTTAGCTTCTTCAAAGCCCTTTTCCCTTTCGGCTGCCTTGGGATAGTCCGGTGAATCCTTATCCGGCCAGCCGCTTGTCGAGATAGCGATCCTGCCATCCTCCGTTCTGCCCCTGTTGGCATTGCCGCAGCTTACGAGCGCTGCGCACATAGAAAGGCCCAAAACCACGCATAAGATCTTCCTTAGTTTCATCTGTAATCACTTTCCTTTCTGATATATGTATTTATAAATTCCTGTCATAGTAATAAGCTTGTCGCAGACATTTTATTTATATATAATAAACATCTGCGGCTGCATTCTGTTTGTTGCAATAAATACCGTTGAACAGTTTTCCGGATCATTTTTATATGTAATGATATCTCCCAATGTCGCTATTGTGATATTGTTTTTGTTCTTCGAGCGGTCATAGACCAGTACAGGTCTGGACATCGCATTTATTGCGAAATCATATGTGGCACCGCTTTCAAAGCCTATCTTCACCACAGTATCAACAACATCATTTGCATATCCGACAAACATTCCCTGATAATCATTCAGTGCCGACAGAGCCTTATGCTCACCCGACCTGTAATCATATGCCACGGTGCAGCCCTTGACATTTCCATAGGTATCCTTTGACAAGGTCACTACATCACCGGACATCACTCCGCTTCTTGAGAACAGATCGTCCACGCTCTCATCAGCCATAATGCTGACAGGAGCCGCGCCCTGATAGCCCTCAAGCACCTCGACACGGTCGCCGTCATCATTTACGCCGTAGCTGATCCTCTGCGCCAATATAGGAAGCTCGCCGCTAACCCTGTTCGGATCATATCCCTTTAAAAGAATGTATTTAGCTATGCCGGAGCTTTCCGTGACCTTGTAGCTCTCAGCATATGTTCCCGTATCATTTTTGAGCTTGGAGCCGACAGTCACCCAGAAATCATCATCGACCACGCTTGAATAATCCGTTACAAACGGCACTACGAACACCTTTGTGTCTGCATCGAAAACTATTTTCTCACCTATCCTTGCAGCATTTGCGTTTGCCCTTATCAGCCTCTGGGTATAGGTCGTCTCTTTGCCGTACCAGAACGGTACATCTACCTGTAACGAGTTCTGTGTTTCTTTTGCCGGATTATAGTTAGTCGTATCGATCTCCGTTATTTCGCCGTTCTCATTTGTCTTTATCAGCGCGAACTGTGCTGTGAGCTTGTTTTCTCCCGCAAGAAGCATTCTGTATGCATCCTTCGCAGTTTTATACCTTATGCCATCTATGGTAAGCTTTTCAACGCAGTTCAGCTTTGTTACATTGCTGTCCTCGCCCAGCTGCTTTATGACCATATTTTCCTCCTGCTCGTCCAGGAATGCCTTGAGCAGGAATGAGCCCTTGAAATCACCCGTCTTTGTTGAGATATACGCGATCTCACCGTATACATCGGTATACGCTGTGACATTGTCACCGATCGAAAAGCTGTTTAACGATACCTTGTCATCAACGCGATATTTACGGCCGTTTATGGTGACCTCTTTTTTATCGGTATCATTAATGCTTTCTACCGCGCCGTCTACAATGTTATGCGATGCATATACCTCTATATGCCTTTTATCCTTCGAGCGGTAGACCGAAAGAACGGTATCCTTTGTTATATCCTCAAAGGATATCTCCTCGTTACCCATCATCCTGATGCTGAAGGTATCATAATTGTCCTTGTTGAGATCAATATATTCCTGAGTCTTGTTTTTATCATAAACTATCTGCTCTATGCTGTTTATGTTCCCTGCAACAAAGTTCTCATATGCTCTTATGACCATAACGGTATATTTACCGCCGTCAGAGAGCAGCTTCATATCATATCTCTTATCATTCAGGAGCTTGTCATAGCCGGAATCAACTATACCGCCGTTATATACGACCAGAATGCTTCTGTCCAGATTCACTCTGCGCTTTCTGTCGTTTTCATCATAATATGTATAGGTGAATGTATCCGTATCAAGCTCTGCGTCGCCGTCAACGGAGATATATTTTATCGTCTGAGATGATTTTTTCTGCCCTACCCACAAAAGCTTTTTATCATCGGATGAGTCATGATCCTCATAAAAGAATTCGATCTTCTCGCCGAGATACTGCATCATATCGATGCCGCCGCTGTTATAGGTATCGCTGTCTATGAGCGCATCATTCTTATTTATTGTCCCTCCGTACACTGTTATGGAGTTTGCGCCGTTCACATATCCCTCGCCGTAAAAGATATCTCTGTACGATGATATCAGCGTTTCATCGTCACTCACTTCGTATGTTATTGAATTATTCTTTGAGCCTGCCGGCTCCATGATATTGATAGTGAGTGAATTATAGAGGATATTCAGCATGTCCGACATCGTGACTGTATCACCGGCGGATACTCCGTCTGAGAGCTTTATCCGGTTTGCAAGTGACAGATAACCGTTCGGATATCCGCCGGAATTCTCCGCAGATGCCTGATAGCCCATCGCGCACAGTATTATCTTATAAGCGGCACTCTTGGATATAGGCTCTCCCGGACTGAAGGTCTTGTCCTCCTGTCCGTCTATAATGCCCAACTCGGTCAGATTGGATATCTCATTGAACGCCCAGTAGTTTTTAGGCACATCATAGAAATACACCTCTGATCCGCCGTATTCGGTCTTGCCCATCATTCTTGCAACCGATGCGGCAAAATCTGCGCGCGGCACCTCGTATGTGAGCGGAAGATTATAGTCATAATAATCCGGGATGATCCCGAACTCCTTTAGAACAGTCATCATCTTCCGCACCTTCGGAGGTATACTATCCGCCAAAGCGGCTGCGGCCTTTGTCTCAGTTCCGGACTGCACCTCTACACTATCATTCCCCGCCGCTCCGGTATCGTTTTCAGCACTTGCACTGACAGTGCCGAGGCTGCCGGAAACAGCTGCTGCCATTATAAGCGCAAGCAATCTTTTGTAAGCCTTGATCATAGCTTTCCATCTCCCTGTTATCCCTGTAGCTCCTTGAGCACACTGTACACGATCTTTGCCGCCTGCGCTCTTGTCGCAAGCCCTGCAGGCTCAAAGGTCGTGTCCGTTACTCCGTTTATCGCGCCCATTCCGTAAAGCGCAGCGACCGCTTCCTTTGCGTAATCGGCGATCTGTCCGTCATCATCGAACCGGAAGCTGCTTAATGTCACATCAGCATTACGATACTTCAGCGCATTGTATATCATTACCGCCATATCCTGCCTTGTGATATTATTTCCGGCACCGAACATCCCGTCACCGATCCCGTTCACAATGCCAAGCTCTGCGGCAATATTTATGTACTTTACAAACCAGGCATCATCGGATACATCACTGAATATATTCGCCTTATATTCATTATCCGAGACTCCGACAGCTCCTACAAGTATCTTTACAAATTCTTCTCTCGTTATATTCCTTGCAGGCTCGAACCTGTCTCCCTCAACGCCGTTGATTATGTTCCTGTCTGCAAGACCGAGTATGCCGGTCATGGCCCACTCGTAATTATCTATATCATTAAATGTTCGTTTTATCGGCTCGACTCCGGAATTGCCGGAATCTCCGCCGGAGACTCCGCCCGATACCGGCACCTGAACCGATGCCACCGACGGCTTTGTGCTGGAAGGCACTCCGGACTTGCCCGATGAGCCTCCGCTCGAACCGCCGCCCGAGCCGCCACCGGAACCGCCGCCTGAGCCGCCGCCCGAGGTGGTTTCCGCAGCATTATTATAGTCGCGCCTGAAGCTTGCCGCATCTTTATAGGTCTTGCCCATGAGCGCTCTGCATGCCGCAACGGATACAGGCGCTTTTATGCCGATATCCTTTCCGCAGGTCTCAAGGACTGCCTTCAGCTCACCGTAGCCGTTGCCGTATTTTGCCGTAGTCAGTATGAGTGCCGCGTTTATACTTTTTTCAAGGTTTTCCGGCCCGTCTATGGCTTTGCCGGAGATAAGCGCGGTAAAATGCTTTTCCTTTTCCTCGGTAGTCAGTATATCCTTACAAAGAGTTTTTACATCATCAGCTATCGTTATCTCACTTATCTCATCGGTGACATTATCAAGCTTGCTTCCGTTAAGATACTCTATAACGACATATGTATTGAACATCTCGGAATTTCCGGTCTCATTTTCGGCACTCAACGGATTCTTCTTCACATATTCAAAATATGATCTTATCCCGCTGCCGAGCTCCTTATCGCCCAGAAGCTCATTATTAAAGTTAAGTGCCGAACGCTTTGTGTTCAATATATTCTTAAATCCGTCAAAGTCGTCAGCTGCCGCCGCGGCATTGAGCTCCTTACATACAGCTTCATAATCAGCATATGAGCTCAGATATACGCTGTCGATATCAAGCCTTGTATCATCGACATATACCGCCGCGGGATAATCCCCCGCTTCAAGAGCTGCGGCAGTATCATCATCGGCAAACCTTACATCAATCGAATACTCACCGTTTATCACCGGCGTCTGCGCTCTGTAGAACACGAGCGCGTCCGCAGCCTCGCTTCCGAGCTCATCGGCCTCATCAAAGCTGCTGCCCGGCTTCAAGATCTGTACAGTCATATATCTGCTGTCGGGATCTGCCGTGCCGCTTATATTAAATACAGAATCCTTATATGAATATGTAACGACCGGCTCTGACGCTTTGACCGGAGTCTTTTCCGATGCGAATTCAAGCTCCTCCCATGAAGCATCAGCGAGAATATCGATCGCGCCGCAATACGGAGCGGAATTCTTAAAGCCCTTCCACAGACACAGTGAGATCCTGTCCACCTTGCTCATGTCAAGCACCTCAGCAGACGGGACCGTAAAGGAAACGCTCTTTGAGCCGCTTTCCCTGACACCAATCGCCTCAGGCTTCACACTCGTTGTAGCCAGAAGCATATCACCGCGGTAATATGCGATAAACGGCATACTGCCGATCGGCTCGTCCGAGCTGTTGACATAGCTTATATCAGCCCTTATCACCGAGCCGTTATGTACCTCTGACAGATCCGTGACCGAAGCCGATGATAGGGTCATCAGCTCCGGATAATCCGGGGCTGTCTTAAATGAATACTCAAACTCCATTCCCAGCTCGACCCCGAAGCTGTTCGCAGCCGTTGCCGGAACCGTCAGTGTATATACCTCTCCCGGAGTCAGGAAGCCGTCCGGTTTGATCGTGTAAGAGCCCGCACCGTAAACCGGAGAATACGCCACATAGGCACCGCTGCTGTCAGTCAGTCTGACGGTATCAGGATTTGTACTGTCCTCTGACATCGCGCTGCCGAACGGCAGCTCTATTCCCGCGATAGCGGCAGGAACACTATTCTTATCCGTTACCCTTTCGCCGCGGTAGTCTGTAATGATAACACTGTTTCCGGATATAACAGGTTTTGTTATATAGTATTCGAGCCTCACATCATCGATATATACCGAGCTTCCGTTCATGGCTCTGAAATTGAGACCCTTGACTTTATCGAACACCGGGGATATCTCCGGGTTTATCCAGTTCGTATTATGCGTAAAGTTCGCTATCTCAGTACCTGTATCGTCCTCACGGACTATAACCGTCACCTCGTCGCTTATAACATCAAAGATGACCTCCGCATCATACCATTTTTCCTGATTTATCTTCACAGGAGCAATGCTTGTTCTCAGATACGGCAGACCGGCTACTGCGGGTCGGGGCAGACCCTTTTCCTGCACTGCCACCTGCGGCGGATAATCCCACTTGCCGGCATAGCGATAATCACTGATGATATCGACAGCTGACGCGTAACCGTTCTGTGAAAAATGTCTGAATTTATATGTCAGCCGCAGCTTGCCGCGCTTTGTCTGGCTCTCCTTCGTGAGCAGATCGCCCTCCAGCGGCATGTATGTCATACCGGTAGATTCCTGCGCTGTAGTAGTGCTGTCATCGCCAAGCCTTACCACTTGACTTTCAAGCGTGGGATCGTACACGAGATCATAGCTGTTTCCGAATACCTTTAATGCTCTCCACGGCGTATATCCCTCAAAGAAGCTCTCGCCCTCACGGGACTGCGCCTCCGATACATCGCCGCCGACTGCCACATATGACGAGGGCAGTCTGACCTCACTGTATGCTTCAAAGTCATCTGCATATATCAACCTCTCGGGCTCACACGGCTTGATCGAAACATCATCGACACGGATCGTTGTTCCGAATCCGCTGAGCTTTAAAAAGCCTATCTTCTCCTCACCGGCATAGTTGATCGCGCCGCGGCGCGCAACTAAAGCTCCTTCTTTATAAAGCTCTACGGAATAATATCCGCCGTCGTTGTTAACAACACACTTAACATCATACCATACAGCCTCGGCTTCTCCCACCTGAGTCATAGGTACATTTATATTATTCATGCGGTGACCCATCCGCATACCGTTATATGAATAGACTATGTTATGCTTCGCGATATTTGATTGCTCGTTAAAGCTGTTGAGAGAAAGATCAAACAACATCTGCTTTTTTCCAAGATCAACAGGGCTGAACTTGAACGAGACCTCATACGAGCCGGACGGTGCTTCCGTTGACGGATCGAGCATCACACCCAGCGACTTGGCAGTCGTTAGCTCCAAAACCTTATTATCTCCGTCACTTACTATCTTTGCAAACCTCTGGTTATTATCATTCTCGTTCCGCTCGGCAAACTCGCTGTCTGTCGCAACGCTCCAGCCGTTCGCATACAGATCGTTCATGGTGTCAACGAGCGAATGCTCCTCATCCGTTTCGTCATAGCCCTCAAAATCATCGTAAAACTCAGCCGAGTCACCGACAGTCTCCTCCGCGATCATCAGATCCTCGGAAAACCCGTTTTCCTCGTCATCCTCCGCATATGCCGCAGGGGCTGATATGACCGCGGTATTGGTCACAAGCACCGCCGCAGCGGATGCTATTGCCGCAAGCTTCTTTATCTTCATACAGTAGTACCTCCCACCTATGCTGACTTATTTAGCTCCCAAGAGATTCATTGTTCCAAACAGTGTTACATCCTTATGCTCGCCTATTCCGGAGCAGTATTCTATCCATCCGCGTCTGCCCTGGCCGTCATTATCATTTGCCATCAGAGAGAAATGATACGGTATGTCCGGATCCGGCTTATAGCCCTCCCAGAACAATTCATCCCACGGTATAGCAAGCTCATAAATAGTATAACCATCCATTCTGTTAACGACAAGCTGAGCCTTTTCTACATTGACACCTGTAGGCAGCTCATATGCAGATTTATATCTGCAGGCTATATCTCCTTCATCCGGTACCTGAGCAATGGCTATTTCGGTAAAGCGAACCTTATCCGCGGAATTTATCTCGAGATGATCATCGATACCAAACTGAATACTATCGCCGCGCCACATGTTCTTTGCGCCCGACGGCGTATAGATCACGGAATGGTAATCATCGTTCACTACTGCCGCGAGATAGAAATTATCCTCATCCCACTGCATAGCGCCGCCGAATGACAGGTCGCTCGGACCTCGCCAATCCTTTATCTGTAATACGTCCTTTTTCTGATCGGCACCGACCCACACGGAATTCCACTCACCCTGTTCAAGCACACCGTCTATCTTCGGCGGTGTCGGAGCATACGCGGCAGATGTGAAGTCAAGCGACGCGTTCTTTGTTATCACATCGCCGTTATCACAATCGACCACCACAGTCATCGGCATAATGTTTTGTATCGTTTTTTCAGGTATGGGATAATAGAATACTATTTCCTGTCCAGGTGCCAAAACGAAGTCTCTTTCGGGCGATATGGGAACCATTTCCTCTGGTGCGGTGATCTTTACCTTCCCCGTCATCGTAAGCGAACCGCACAAGCTTCTGACCTTTACCTCCGCGCGCCAATGGGTGGAGTTATGAATAACCTGTCCCGATGTTATTTCAACGGCGACCGGATCACCCAATGTGATCTTATGGTTTTGCGAATACATAAGCGCGCCCGATGCGCCGGATACATTCACAGTAAATCTGATATCCCCTGTATTCGTTAAGCTTCTTACATCGCCGGGATTCTTTAAGCTTCTTACCTTTATCTTTGCGGTGTTGCCGATAAACACAGGTTCTTCGACAAGCTCCGCCGTGTCAGGCAGATCACAGGATATGAATAATTCTTCATCCGTATTCTTTGTATATGTAAATTCCACGATATCCCCGACAATGGAGCTCCTTTCGCCCATGTCGGAGGTAACTACCGCGCTTCCTTCTTCGGCAAGCTCGAATTTATTTATATCCCCAACAATATAAATGGGCTGTCTGTTTACATAGAAGGTATATGTTCCGTCATTTGATGTAAGGTCATAAGCCTTGTTGCCGTACATATCATATACCTCGACACTGTTTGTGCCGAAATCATAGCTTACCGCTCTGCCCTCTTGCGCGCCCACGCGTCCTGCGAGCGCAGTCACAACATTCTTGTTTAATGTTTTGTTGTAATACTTCATCGCATAGGCTCTGTCCTTATCGAGAACCTGTTCAAAATCTGCGGTAGCGCCGATAAAATTGTTCATTGCAGCCATTGCAATATATGAAGGCTTTGCTCCGCTTGCAGTACGCTTGGCTTCCGGGTTTGTGTTGTAATCATACTGCCAGCAGTTTACTAAACCCCAGGATGCCTCAACATCGCTGTCATCAGCCCTGTCATACATACAATAATATGTCATTCGGTCTGCAAGCCCGTATGCACGCAGAACATTATAGTAAAGAGCGAGCGCGCCCGGCTGATCCAGGAGCGGCGTGCCTTCCGTTTTCGTAGCGCTGCCTATTTCCGAAATAATAACGGGCTTTGGCGGACCGTATTGTCCGACAAGCTCCCTGAGAGTCTCTACATTCTCAATAAGCTTTAATTCATCTATTCCTTCTTTTCCCCAGTCATAATGGTGACCGCTTACCGCGTCCATGTAATCATAGGCGCCCGCCGCCATTACCCGCTTTACCCAGTCATACACGCTCGGCGAAGCTTTCTCGTTGGGCAGTCCCGCGGTATCAAGACCTATGATATAAGCATTGGGATTTACCTTCTTTACCTCCGTATACACAGCCTTTAATACCTTGGCATAGACCTCCGGCGGCTCAAGCGACGGGTTAAAGCTCTGGATGTTCCATTCGTTCCAGACCTCCCAGCAATCGATCAAGCCCTTGAATTCATTCGCAATATATGCGGCATACTTAGCAAACGCGGCAATTCCCTCAGGTGATGACGGATTGTTTCCGTTATCATAAAATGACACTCTGCCCTTGAAAATGCCCATAATATTTACGCCGTGCTCTTTCATGGTCTTAGCCCATTCCTTTGCTTCCGGCGGGAAGGTATAAACGCCCTTGCTTCTTTCAAGCTCATTCCATGCGACACCGTCGATCCTTACCCATGTTCCGCCCGCCTGCGCTATAAGATCGGGAGTATCCTCGGGATCACCCTTATGATGCATGACCTGCGAACAAAAGCCTATCATCGGATTTATGTTTTCCTTATTGACCACATCACATACGGAAAACTCATCGGTATAGTCATTTGTAAATTCCTCGCCCGTCGCGTCATCTTTGGAGGTTATATGTGTCTTTACGGTATATATCCCGAAGGTTTTCGGATTTTCAAGCGTCAGCGGTATCTGTTTCGCTTCAGCCGGTCCGAATTTCACTGCCTGTTCATTTTCATATAAAAGCTGTTTGTTTGCGTCATAGACCTCTGATCTTACTGTTGATGTGACCGAATCATTGGTCTTTACGGACAGATCGTTATATAGCTCGATCTCGTCGTCTACGGAAAAGATATTTCCGAGCTTTTCCGATTTGAGTCCGTTATACTTGAAAATATCTCTTACCGGAACTTTTTTTACCGATATCGAGCCGAAAACCACAGCGCCCCTTGTTTTGCCCATTGACGGGCTCCATATGCCGACTCTGAAATCCGTTCCGGCGCTCAGCTCATTTGCGAACTTCGCATCCTCCAGATAAAAGACATGCGTCTTCCACTCCCTTGTTCCGGTAAGGTTCACAATCAGCGTAGATCCGCCGTATCTGTCATTATTGGCAATATACTTACCCGCCTCGGGGTTATGCGTATTATATGTAAGGTTGAATTTGCCGTTTTCATCATCAAAATACTCAACGGCGACCTCTACCGCCGTAAATATCGGCACATTATACATATAATTGTCGTCCACATCCACATTTATGTATTCGGGATTGCCGTTGCCGGCCGTTTCGCCGGACATGAGCCCCATACGCCCGCCGCGCTCTGCGGGAGTAAAGTTTGTTATTATATTCAGCCCTTCCTCTTTAACAGGTGTGGAGAGGATCACCTTCGGATAGTATTCGCCTTCATCCTCACTCCCGCTCTTATCGGCAGCAAAGGCTGTCAAGCCGTTTGCACACATAAGCGCAACGAGAGCGCATGCGATACTCTTTTTAATATACTTCATGCGAAAAACCTCCTCGCAGTATCCGTCAGTTTATCTCATAACAATCACAAAGCGGTGTGAGGTCATCCATATCCCAATATACTATCTTGATCCTGTCTGCCCCTTCCGCAACAGTGATATTTCCCGAAAACGTCTTTCCGTCAACCGTGAACGAATCGGCTTTAATAAATCTTTCACCATTAAACTGCGCCGCAATGACCTTCTGGTCTGCGGCAGCGGCATCCGTCTCTCTCAAGATTATCTCAAGGCTGTCACCGCCGTTTAAGCCGGACATATCCGCTATGGCTTTGCCGTTCTTTTTAACGGCGAACTCCGAACCGTACACAAGGTAAACCGGCTCCGATGATACAGTAATAGTATAGCTGCCGTCCTCGCTGCTGCGCTGTTCTGTCAAATTCCCGTATTTATCGTATACATCAATCGTCTTGCAGCCCAGATCCAGTGTTTTTTCGCCCGTATTGCCGGGGCCGCCGCCTATCAGAAGCGTGACCTGTTTGTTAAGCTTACGGTTATAGAACCCGAACGCATACTGTCTGTTATCTGTATCCTCTGTCTTATCTGTGAATTCCGCATTGCCGCCTATAAAATAATTCATTGCGGCAAGTCCGAGGTATGCCGGCTTCGCACCGTTTTTAAGAGCACCGCTCTTGTAGTCATACAGCACACCCCAATTCTGCTCTATTGTTGTTTTATCAATACCGCGGTCGTTCAAGCCGTACTGGATAACCTTATTAAACAACCCGTACACCTTGTTTACGGCTCCGAGCATGACCATTGAATTGAGCTGTACATCCTCTGTGCAGCCCGGGACAAAAAAGCCTCCCGTTGGATTATCATAGGTACTGAAACCGACCTCAGAAAGCCAGATCGGGATATTCAGGTTACGCGCTGCAAGAAAGGCTTTAAATCCTTCAACTTTTGTTCTGAAATCCTGCTCCGGGAAGCCATTTTCCTCTTCAAAGTCATAACAATGGACGCTTATGGCATCCATATAGACCTTGCCTTCTCCATTGTAGGCATCGAGGACCTCGGTGATAAAATCTGTATCAATGCCTGCGGTAGCACAGCCTATGACCGTGCTGCCGGGATCCTCCGCCTTGATCGCGTTGTATGCTTCCTTCAGTACCTTTGCGTAAACATCAGCCCCCGCATCCACTTTATATGTCGGGTTGAACTGCGTCGAATTCCACTCGTTATATATTTCATAATGAGAAACGGCGCCCTTAAGATTACGGGCAACATATGCGCAAAACTTCGCATATGCCTTTATAGCATCATCCGTCGTCGGCATTTTGGTTACTTTTACCCATTCGCCGCCGTTATTTTTCCATGCTTGTCCGCAGTATAATGAATTACGCCCATTCAGGATACAAACAGTATCGATACCGTCGTCGTTTTTCATATGCATAAGCTTATCCTTATATTGAGTCAGAGGAATATATTTTTCTTTTTCATTCGGCTCAACACCGACCCACGAAACATCTTCGCGATGCCAGTTTGCGCCGACTTGCTTCATTAACGATACCGCAGCGGGATTGCCGCTATTGACAATGGCCTGGTTAAAACCGAAGCTCTTATTTACATCACTTTTATCAAGCGGGATGCAGACGGAAAAGTCCGCCGAAAACTCCTCACTGACCATATCTGCTTCAGAATTCTTATTATTGCTGTACTCGGTCAGATTCAGCTTGTAAAACCCGTATTTCTCGATCCGCGGCAGAGTGATGGTGCGTGTAAATTTCCTTCCTGCCGCCAGAGCCGGCAAGCCCTGCTGCGCATCACTGTAAACTACCTCCCCTGTCTCATCCGTAACAGTATAGCTGTACCTTCCGTAAACAGTATAAATATTCGGATTTATAATACTCATTGCAAAAACGATCGGCTCAGAACCGTAAAAAATATTACCGGGGTTGGCGCTCACCAGATCACCGTAGGTGATATACTGTCCCTGCCGCTCTGCCAGAGCAGGCGAGGTAAAAGAAACACTTGTAATGCAGGCAAATATTGCGCACACAGCTGCTAAAATTCTTTTTTTCATATATAAACAGCCCACCTTTATAAAAAGTATATCAAAAACAAACGGATCGTGCGTCAATGCAGGCGAGCATTTCTAAACGCACGATCCTGTGTTGTCCGCAGCCGGGCTGCGGACACATGACACGTAAATTTCATTATTTATAGATCGATATCTGATTTTTGTTATGTATTTCAGAAGCTTACCTTTTCACAATACGGCTTGATGCTGTCAAGCCCATCCCAAAGGAATATGCTTACCTTGCCGATATCTGCCATATCAAGGTCTTGCGGGACATCGATAGTGAAGGCCGGATCATCCGTTCCGGATTCGCCGGGTACTATCAAAGCTTCATCGTTTTTGATCAGCTTGACGAGCTCGCCGTCCTTGCCGTAGAATGCTGCTACACCAGTACCGTA
>CAMNAT010000019.1 GCA_946531785.1 uncultured Oscillospiraceae bacterium | reverse complement strand
TCACCGGTGCATAATATCCGTTTTTCGCTGTGAGGTTTATGCTGCCTATCGAGCTGCTCGCCTCATCAGTATAGGTGCTGTAATCCTCGTTCCATAACAAGGTGGTCTTGTTCAGCTTTACCTCGGCTGTATAATCAAAGCTTTTTGAGCTTCCGCTGCTGTCGTACACGACCGCAGTTATGATCAGCTCGCCTGCGCCAAAGCTGCTGAAATCAAATTCGGTAACAGCTTCCGTTGTCTGAGACACTTTTATATTGTTTATAAAAAACTCTATTCTGTCCAGACCGTTTTTACATATCGCTTCAAATCCAACGCGTTTTTCGTCAGAATTATTATAAATACCTCTTGTCTCTCCGCCGTTAAAGCTGCCTTCGATCTCTATTTTCGGTGATACGATGAATCTGACAGCGCAGCGTTCGCTCACTTCACCCAAGGCATCGACAGCCTCTGCGGAAACAGTGTGCATCCCTTCTGCCGCAGTATATTTGTATTTGCAGCTTTTTCCGCTGTACTCAGCCGCCAATTCATCGTCCAAATAAACCTTGATCCTATCGGGGCAAACTGAGTCCGCTTCGATCTCAAGCTCATATTCTTCGCCCGCTTCAAGCTCCAAAGAGGAAACTGTGACATTTGCAAAGCTTACCGCCGGAGGCTTGTACTCATTCGTTATATTGTCACGAACAGTATATCGAAAGTTGTCAAAATACTGTGTCCCCGACGCTGCTCCGTGGCAGTTATACACTCTCAAAGTAGTAAAACCTCTGAAACTCAGCCGCGTGCGCCCGTCCTCCGCCGCGCCGAAGGTACAGGCGGTATTGCCATCGGCGTTGTCCTTAGTGTCAAAGTCAAACCACTGACCGTCATTTAATGCCTCTCCGTCAAAGTAGATCTGATATTTATTTTCCGAGCTTATTAAAAGCTCTATGTTGTGCCACTTATTGTCATGCCCGTATACGGTTTCTTCAGGATCTGAATACATGGGCAGCTGAACCGTTTCTCCATAGGCTGAACCGAAGGTGTTCAGTTTTGCATCGGAGGAGATCTCAAGCAAGCGCTGTCCTTCGCCCTTTACCAAATAAATCAGACCGTCATCGCTCTCGCCAACCGTTCGCCCTGTCCTTAATACTGTTTTTGTTCCGTTAGCATAAAAATCAAAGGAAACAGAAAGCAGATCGCCTTCTCCTATATAGTAATCCTTCTCTGCCACATCGGTTTTTATGTCCATGTAAGCATTCGTTGCAGATGCAGTTGCGGTCAGTTTTAATATCTCATCGTCAGGCTTTATCAGATCATCCTTTACTACACCGTATATATGCGCCGCATTGCCGTTCGCAAAGCCGGTAAATATATTGGTCTCAGCCAGCCCCGACGGCTGCCATGTCATCAGAATTGCCTTTTCCTCATCTGTTGATGACGCGGTCACAGTGTTTACCGTATCCGCACCTGTAAAATCAAGCGAATATATTTCTTTTTCCACATATAACTGTTTACTGTCCGGCTCTTGTGCATTTACTTTAACGGCAGGGAGCATAAGCAGCAGCGCTGTCATTACAGAAATTGTTTTTCTTTGCATAATGCTCCCTCCCTATTTATTATTAAGAACACGAAGTTCAAGTATGTTTGTATTTACATTTGCAGTGTTGCCTATTCCAACAATTTTTACATATCTTGCATTTACAGGTGTGAAGGAATAAACACCAAAGTCCTCCTTGCCAAGCGGTGAAGTTCCGGCAAACACAGCACTGTAATTTTCACCGTTGCCTGAGACCTCGATCTTGAAATGGTACTGTCTTTCATATGATTTCCAGAAACCCATCGAAACCCCGGAGATCTCCATGATGCCGCCGAGATCAAGGATAACGCTTTCTCCTTCATTAAGACTTGTCCAACGCGTCTTAAAATCGCCGTCAAACATATTCGGTGCCGCATTTTCCTCCTGAAGCTGCTGTGAGACTTCATAAGAAGAAATACCGAGTACATTATAGTTCTCCCAAAGCTCCAGATCCGCATCAGAGTATCTGAACACATAGAACTTATATGCTGACTTATCAGCATTATAGACCTTGATCTGCGTTGTGTCATTTGCGTTTTGTGCAAGGTGTACTATTTCATAGCTTGCGTCCGCATCGTCGGGCACGACCCGGATCTCAGGCATATAATTCTCCTTTTTAAGAACTATCGTGCTCTTACCCGTAATATACTCTCCGTCCGCATAAATATCCGCTGTAATACTCTTGCCCTTTGCATCTCCGGAGGGTTCGCCGTCGAGCAGGCTCCATTGCGACACGGGAGTAAGATCAACCTTTTCCATCCCCGCTTTGTCCTCAGTGGATGCAAGTCTCACTGTAATATTAAAGCTCTCTGCCGATTTCACAACGATCGCGAGCTTTGTATATCCCTCATTTGGATTCTGTGCAACAGAACCAGACGAAAGCGGATTTAACGGCTGACATGCCATTGTTTTAAGCTCCCAGTTTTTTGCGTCACATTCGGCCTTCATTACAAGCGTCTGTCCGTCCTGTGAAAGAATAGCTTCATTTCCGTTGATCACCACATCTGCCATTGTGTTCATAGTCCAGACAAACTCAGTCTCCTCTTTCGGAGTTATCTCATCTCGTATTGTCAGACTTCTGAAATCATCTCCCGCATAAAAGCCTCTTATGTATTTCTCGGTCTGAGAATATACCCCGGACATATCATAGGTTATATATGCACTTCTATCATTATGCGCCCAATCCTTTATAGGTGCAAAGCCATTGGGAATCATAGGCTCGGTTTTATCACCCGTATTTACAGTCACGGTATTATGAGCCTCGCTTCGCTTACGATATATCTGGTCATCGGAAAGACCTATGTTATAGTTTTCCTTGCCCAAATCACAAGCCCATCTTACGCCATTGAGGTCAAACACAAATGCGCCCGTATCGTAATGCATATGATAGCCTGTGTTTGCGCCGCCGTGCGCTGAGAAGAAGAATGCGTCCTTATCTACAATATCTGTCCGTATTCCGCATGTTTCTACGCCTCGCGTCGCCACAGCCTTCGGAAGCGCCTCATAATCCTTATCGCCGACACCCGGCATAAAGTAGATCAAGTCATATATCTCAAGTGTGTCATTTCGGTTTTCAATATCATACTTTCTCAACGAGAAAAGAGCTTTATTGTTATAATGATAGGCGAAAAATGCATATTCGGGGAACGAGTAGTGCCCCTCAGGTGTGTCGCCAAAGTTGTTTACACCCTGCGCGCCGAAAAGGCTGGTTACCCAATCGCAGGTTTCGCTTATCCCCTGATAATCAAGCACCTTGAAATCCGTTCCGAAGCTCGTTTGAGCTGTTGCCGCAAAGGATATGAGGTATTTTGCCGTATGCGACCAGTAGTCTGTACTTTCAAGCCATCCGCCGTCAGGAGCAAAGCCCTTTAAGGTGTATTCAATGCTCCTTGAACATTTTTCAAGAACATCGCTGAGGTATTTCGGATCACTCTCAAAAACAGCTGTTGCGCTGTTGAATAATCCGCCAACCACCCATGCGTTATAGTTCTGCGTTGTTTTGAATGCGAACCAGCCAAGCGTTGCCGGCGACCATGCACTGTCAAGTCCGTAAAAGCCCTCTGCCACAGGCTTTATACATTTTCCGATTATCAGATCTTTAATGAATTCACGCTGCTCCGGAGTATATGCTTCATACATCCAGTCATATCCTACTGCCACAGCATCGTTGAAGGTGCCTGTATCAATGATATGACTGAGATTTATATCTGGAAATGTAGCAAGCATTTCAAATTCCTTGAATGCACGCTCGGCATATTTCCCGTCACCCGTTATCTGATAGGCAAAGCCGAGAGCAAAGAATCTGTCGAAATACGGCCATGCCATTGTGTTGAGAGTTCTGTACTGATCCTGATAGCTCCAATCAATAAACGGAGTTTCCGGCTTTGTATACTCGTCTGCATCCGCTATAATTTTATCTGCCCATTTTTTGAAGGTCGCATCCATTTTATAATAGTCTCTTAATTCGTCAAATCTATCCTTGCTTATATACACTCTCGGATGTACATCAAGCGAACCGAGCGTTGACTTCATCATTCCTTCAAATTCATCCGACTTTGGTCTGTCAAAGAACACATAGTCATCGAGTGCTTCAAGCTGACTCGTATGCTGGATCGAGTTCCTTGTGTAGGGCTTTTGCACAAACCATTGATACTCATTGCTTGTGTCAAAGTTCATCTCTGTTTCTGAAAGAACGATAAGTCCGTTTCGGTCTGATAATGGATGCAAGCCCTTATTTTCCTGCGCATATTTCTTTACAGGGATCATCGCATCCCCGTCTGCGATCCCCCATGCCAGTTTTTCGTTGAGAACAGAAGCTCTTACATATATCTCATCATTTTCCTCATCATATCTTATGGAATCTGATATATCATATTTCACGCCGCCTACCATCATATTCTTTGCATACGCATGGAAGCTTATCTTGTCCTCCAGGTACTCGCCTACCGGCGTGTCATCATAAAATATGCTCGTTTTCTGCTCTTCGCCCGGAACATACGGTTTTTCATAACCGTGTATGTAGCAGTGATCCATCTTCAGATCCGCCTTGAAATCACCGTTCGACAGTGCGATCCTCATCTTTGACAAGTAGCTTAACCGCTTTTGGCTGTCAAGGCATATGATCGAAATGTCCTTTGCACGAGCTTCTCCGTCTATATAAATATCAAAGGTCTGGTCTGTAAGATCGATCGCCAGAAGATAATTGAACCATACTCCGGGCTTTACAACATCATTGATAATCGTTCCGTCACATAGAACAAGATTTCTTCCCTTGATATATACAGCCGCACTGTCTATATTTTCGCCGCTATACGACAGAGAATCCCGAAGCAGCGGAAACTGTGCGCTCTGCACTCCGCTTTCGGTCATAAAGTCACCGGAAAGAACGTAATATTTGTAGGTCTGGTCATCAGGGCCGAGACGCGCATCGGGTCTTGCCATATTCACATCAAAGTAGCAGTCGCTGCTCGTTGTTTTTATGAGCTTCAGCCATGTTTCTCGATTTTTGTTTTCATATTCAAATCTTGGTGCCTCTATCGCATTATCCTTCGGCACTAAGGCAACATTTCTGTATTTATTCTCCCTGTGCTGCATATAATCGGTATTCCATGCCTCATGGCTGCCTACCCAGTCATTGACCGGTATATAGTCATAGCTCTCCGTGTTGTATACAGAGTCTCCTATTCCCTTGACAGGCTTATTGCCCTTGTATGCTCTTACATTGTCAATATACGTTTGGCGCGCTACATTTTTAAACTGTATTACAAGCCCTTTTACGGTATCAAGACCGTTAATCCTAATATCCGACGCCTTCAGATCACCATCTATATAAACATTGCAAATATCATAGTTACGGTTAAAAGCATATGCTATATTTACATACTTACTGCGGCTCATATCCGACACTTTTTTACCATCTTTCCTGATAATTACGCCGTCCTTTATGATTACAGGGCATAACGCTTCGCCGGATTCAAGGTAAACTCCCGCATCAAAGGTAACATTATCACAATCCGACCTTATATCAAAGGATACTACAAAATCATCATTGATCTTTTTTTCAAAAGGCTTCTTTATAAGTGCAGATGTGCTGTCAACCATAAGTGCCTTATTGTTCGCTCCGTCTTCAACTACTCTGTGCCTTATTGCATGAGAGATCTCAAGAGCATTGACCGTCGAATTGGATATATATTGATTGAAGGTCTCATTAAAAATAATATCCTCCCGTGAAAGTCCGCCGCCGCTGTATGAGCCGCCGGATGAGCCGCCGGATGAGCCACCGCCGGACAATGAACCGGCAGCAGCGGTGCTTACGGCGGCCGCCGCTGCGTCCGGTGACGCTGTAACGCTCTCGCCGCTCTCAGCACAGAACCTTTTAAGCACTGCTGCAAGCTGGCATCTCAGAGCATTGCTGCCGGGTTCGAGCAATTCATCAGAAACCCCTGTAATAATTCCGTTTTGTATTGCCCATCCGAATGCAGAACTTGCATAATCGCTTACCTTATCCGCATCCTTATACTTTTCCAACGGTGCTCCGTCTGATGATGCCGTGCCCTTATATGAAGCATAGCGATAAAGCATCAGCGCCAGCTGCTCTCTTGTTATATCATCCTCCGGAGCAAACACCTCGTTACTGTATCCGTTTACTATTCCGTTTTTAAACGCCCATGTAACAGCTTCCGCATAATATGCATTTCCCGGTACATCCGAGAATACACTTCCTTCCTGAACCGGTCTTCCTTCCATTCGCCACAAGATAGTCACTATCATTGCGCGCTTCGTTGTTTCGTTAGGAGAAAACAGATCGTTTTCTGTTCCGGTCATAAATCCTGCTTCGCTCACATACTTAACATCCGAATAAAACCAATCGCTTTCCTTTACATCACGAAATCCGTCATCAGCCTTTACCGTTGCAGGAAATACACTTGCCGTGATTGCAGCAGCTATAAACATTGAAATAACATTTTTAAATTTCATGTCAAATTCCTCCGTTTCTGTACACGAAAATGCACTGCGTAATCAGTCCATCCTGCTTTATCAGTATATAGTCCGCATCGTTACCATAGACTTTGCCGGAGCGAAGCTCATTCACCGTTATCGTTTGAATTGTTCCGGTATCAGCATCATAGCAACAGATGTTATTGGTATTCACCTGTGAATTATTTAAATTTACAGGTGCAAAATCGTATTGACCGCCTGTTTTTATATTTGAGTATAAGCAGAATTTATCATTATAATTATAAAGCTTGCCCACCTGATATGTTAATGCGGTATTCCCCTTGTTAAACTGTGCGCTGGAGCTGTTGTAAGAATAATTACCGCTAAACCTATCGTAGTCAAAATCAAGAATTATATCTGTGATTTCAGCTCCTTTTGCTCTGAATCTTACAATATCACCCTTTTGAAGTGTCGAATCGGATACCATAACACATTCAACATCCTCAGAGATAAAGTATTCCTTAAATGCTCCGTTACACCATATTTCAACATTAAGTCCGTATTCACCATCACTGTTTATCGCTTGCTTTACGCTTGAGATCATTCCGGCTGAGCTTTTCAGACCCAAGCCTGATTTGAAGCTATATGGCGAGCCTGATGTTTTCACACTTCTTGAAACAAGAACGCTTGCTGTCCCGAATTCGTCTACATCGTAAACATCAAAATATGAGTACGCAAAGCCCGTTTGTATCTTGGTAACATCCAGCATCTCAAAATTATCTTTGTCAGACACATCGACCGCATATTGGTTGCCGGCTTGCGCCGGGAGCATAAACACTGTCGCCCCCACAGCGTTAAAGCTTGTTCCAAAGCAATAGTTCTGCCGGAACATATAGCTTGACTTGCCGAAATCATATTGGGTCAGGCTGTTATCCTCGTTCTTCTCCGCTTCCCATTTTGCAAGCGTCAGGCTGTCGTCAACCACACACTTTTCAGCAGTATCTATCGAGACAACTAACTCACTCTTGTTGAGCTTATATCTTATGAGCTGGTCGGTAAATCCTGCATCTAATAATGAATAGACCTTGTCATTTGTCTTTTTTACGCCGTCAAGCATAAGCTTATCTGCAAACTTATAATCTCTGAACTCACCCGCAGACGAAAATACTTTGATGAAACAATCTTCCCCCTCATCCTGATACAGCTTTGTCAGATATCCGTATGTATATTGCTCGTCTACAAAGAACGCATACGCGATCTCTCCGTTGCTGTTAACATATGCCTCTATCTCCGTACCCGACTTAAAGCGGGAGTCGCAGTATTTCAACGCATACTCACTTATACGATGTTCTGTACCGTTTATCACGATATTTCCATCACCATCAACAGTCTCTATTTTTGACGATATTGGATTTGCGAGAACTGTTATGCGGGCTATCGTGCCATCGTCGGAGCTAAGAACCGCAAGAATATCGTCTTTGGATATATCTGTTACCTTTAAAGCATTCCCTCTGCTGTCTTGAACAGTGAAAAATACATTGTCATCATCTATGCTGATATTATTGTCTGAACTGTGCTTGTCCTCTATGATACGCTCAGCAATGTTTACATTTCTCACCCGTGAGTATGTGTAATGATCTATAAAAAGAACATCATATATCCCATCACGATCATTATCCAGAAGTTTGGCTGTACCTGTCAAATCGGTTATATGCCCGCGATTAGGTGATACTACCTTGCCGTTATATACCTCAGCATACGAAGCTTTTACTTTATATTTCTTCTGCCCGCCATTTTTGTTATAGACCGTAAGATGGTCTCCGTCAAAATCCTTCACATCCTCAAGATCAAACTCAACAAATGCATTGTTTTTCGGGTAAATACCAACGATAGATTCATCTCCGTCTGTATCTTTACAGAATACTATACAATTCATACCAAAATAATCATCTATGTTTATATCACAGCGATATCTAACTCCTGACACAGCAATAGAGTTATTGTTTCGGTTGTATGAATGATTTTTATCAAAAGAAGTCAATTTCGTCTCGGTAATAATCCCCTCTGCGATTTTTATCTTGTGGATCTCATAAAGAAGCGTTTTGTCCGCATATTTGTATTGTATTTTATTCCCGGAAACGACCTCCGGCGTAAGCAGTTCACCGATAAGCATATTATAAAGCATGATCGCCGTATTGTTTTTGGTCATAACTCCCGCGTTTTGTAATTTATCAAGTAAACCCGTCTGTGCCGCTATTGCCCTATATCCGTCAGGGTATCCGCCCTTTTTTTCGGCAAATTCTGTCTGTCCCATTGCCGATACACATATCTTTACAGCTTCATTGATCGCTATAACATCATCAGGGCGGAACAAATCACCCTCTGACACACATCCGCTTTCGAGCGCCCAGTATACATATGGGGAGTATGGAGCATTGTCTGCAACATCGAGAAATACTTTTTCATGCGAAGCTGAAACAACAGCCTCCATTACTTTACCCGTAATGGTCACAAAATCCGCTCTTGTTGTCCGCTCCTCGCAGTCACCATCAAAAAAGTCAGTTTCTGTAACAGCATTAATAAGCGCAATCGCTTCTCCGGCCTTTTCCGGATTTGTCTTGGTATTATCGGCAAGCACAGGCGAAGATGAAAGCAGTAAAATTATACTTGCCAATAAGGAAATTACCCTTTTCATAGTACGCCCCCTGTAATGTAATCATTCACACGGCAAATAATTGCCGCCGCCTCTGCCCTTGTAAGAGAATCATTGGGTCGGTAGATATTATTATCTCCTGTAATTATTCCGTTTGCGCCAAGCGCAGCAACACTGTGCTTAGCGTATTCCGCAACAAGTCCTGAATCTTCAAATATCTTTTCCCCGGCTAATTCAAGATTTAAGTAATCAAAGCATCTCAATATCATGACTGCCATATCTTGTCTCGATACATCGCTTTCCGGTTTAAATATCTCCCCATAGCCGGTAATGATCTTCGCAGCGTAAGCCTTTGATATACTGTCATAATACCACGAGCTTGTGCTCACATCACTAAATTCCGGAAACTCAACAGCTTCAAGTTTCAGCAGATTTGTCAATAATGCAGTAAGCTCCGCTCTGGTAAGAGTGTTGTCCGGTCTGAATGTGTTATCATCATATCCATTTACCAGTTCGTTATTATGGCATTCGATTATATACTCCTTTGCCCAATGCACGGAAATATCGGCAAACACTTCAGCTTCCGTATCCGCCGCCACTTCCGTATCTGTCTGCCCCTGTGCAGGCAATGCGGTTGCGGACTTTGTAGGCAATGCAGGTCCTCCGCCGCCTCCGCCGCCTGTCGACTTATATTCCGGTTTAGTGTCTGAGCCGATATCCTTACTCACGCTTAAAAATTTTTCGTATATTTTATCAGCGGTGCCAAGAGTTTTTATATTTTCAAACAATTTTGCAAATACAGAGTATTTATCATAGGTGTTCAGTTGTTCATATATTTTGATATCCAGTCCGCTCTTGTTGAAATGATCAACTGCCATAGCCTGCAAATCATACACATTTCCCGCCATCTGGCAGTCGCTTACAAATATTGCGTCTTTGACAAGCTCCGGCGCACTTAGCTTGGCAAGCGAATGCTGCTTTAATATATTTGAAAGCTTTTGCTTTTTTGCATCGCTCCACCCATCATATTCCGCAAATGCTCCGCTAAAGTAAGAACCATAAAGATCTTCAAGATCATCAAGAGTCAAATCCGACCCTCTGAATCTTGCGATCCCTTCCGATGCCATATACGCATCTAAAAATGACTGTTCCGTATATTTCCCACCGGAACGCGCATTATTTATAAGCCGGCTGATATCCGTTTCATATTTGGCAAATATTTCATTATCCGCTCCGAACCGCGCATTCGTCAAGTTTGAACCGCCGTTTACATCTGAAACAATATCCTGCAAATCCGCTGTCGGAACAATAAATGCATCCCTGTATGTCTCTGTCCCGCATTCTGTATACAAAATATATGCCCCTCTTTTAAACCCTTCGCCAAGCTGAACCTCCTCATTAATTATTCCGCCAACTGTATAGCACAGCTTAAATAAAGTGCAGCTCGGATCGGCATTATTCTCATTGAGATCAGCTCTATCCATACCATACGGTAAAACCACAAGATTTGCAAAGCTCGACTGCGATGCATCTATCATATAATTGGTCTTTAAAGTTGAAGTGTCTGTTGAGTAAGTAAAATTATCTCCCGCGGCAAAGGCATTTATTGCGCAAGCAATAAGGAACGGCATTGCAATAATTCCCATGACTTTTTGCTTCATTTAACATTCGACTCCTTTATAAAAAGCTTGACTTTTTATCATTAACTAAGCTCCGCACACATCAGTAAAAACGCCCCTATTCCATGAAGGTCATTTATGCTCGTCGGTCTTTTTATATAGCCATCGTAGTCACATACACTTGTCCCTACACAAATATCCCCGATCTTTATATCATCGCCTTCTATTTTGACCGAGTGCTCTATTATTCCGCGAAATGCTTTCTTAGCTGCATCAAGATGTTTTTCTTCACAAATACCCATCCTGACAGCCTTTGCCATTGCATACGCAAACAAGGCTGAACAGGAAGATTCAAGCCAATTGTCCTCCGCATCCGCTTTATCTACGACCTGATACCACATTCCTGTTGCTTTGTCCTGATATTTTAAAATCGCTTCTAAAATTTCCTTCTCAATTTCGATCAGCTTTCCGCGCCGCTCATAGGCCTCAGGTGTAAACTCCAAGATATCAAGCATTGCCACGGCATACCAGCTCAACGCTCTTCCCCATATCTCCGACGAAAAACCGGTCTTTGGATCCGCCCATCCGATACGTCTGTAATACTCCCACGCATGAGGCAGAAGTTTAGTATCCTTCTGCTGCATTTTCTCATACATAAGTATCGCCTGATTTATGGCATTATCCAGATAAAGGCTGTCTCCTATATAATGAGCGTACTGCGCCTGCAAAGGCCCTATCATATACAGCCCGTCCAGCCACATCTCATTCACATGATGCATTTTGTGCCAGTACCCGCCAAGAGGGTTGCAAGGCCATCGACGTACTACATCCATAAGCCGTTCCAGCGCTATCGCATACCGCTTATCATCTGACCTTTCCATAACATCAAACAGCAGTATCGCCGGCTGTATATCGTCAAGCATATATTCTCTTAATGTCGGGATCGACCCATCCTCTTGTATGATAGAATCGATCCAGTCCTTTATATATTGAAAGTATTTCTCTTCTTTACACTTTTTATATGTATTTAACATACCCGAAAGAAATACTCCCTGATGATAGTGAAAATACCCCTCCGGCGGAAGCTTTTCCGCCGGATAGGTTTTCATCATAGCATCACATGTTTTTGTTGCATATTCAAATGGGCTAAACATTTTATAACTCCCTATAGTCTTTTATAAACTCATCTGCTCATGTATCTGTCATAGGCTTCCTGATAATACTGTACAAGCTTATCAACGCCTCTCTTATGGAGGTTTTCAACATAACTGTCAAATCCGCTGAGCGGCTCAACTCCCATGATAAACTTTGTCTGCATCTCTGCTTTATATGTTTCAATACTCTCTCTTATCGTTGACAGTTCGCTCTGTGCTTCAGCAGACAATGTAACATTTGGCATAGCATGCTCACTCATTTTAGTATCTATCCAGTTAGCCAACGCTTCCTTTTGCTGCGGAAGATTTGCATACTGCTCCATGTATCGCTTATCCTGTACAAACGGTCCCATATACTCCGATAAAGCATATCGAGCAAGCGATACTGACATTGAAAGCCCATCGGGATTCTTTGTGATCTCCTCTGTATAGGTCGGATATCCGCTTACCATTTCGTAGCTTTCTCCCTCAATGCCAAAGTTGAAAAGCATATGTCCTTCATCACTGTAAGCATAGTCCAGAAGCTTTGCGCAAAGCGCTTTATCCTTTGCATCTTTTGTTATAGTGGCAAATCGTCCTGTTACCGGGAACTGATACGCACCAAACTGTGGCTTATCCCCCTTATTAAGAACCGGATATTTTGCTCCTACAAGGTCAAAACCTTCCACAGTCGCCGCTGACAACCATTTACCGATCCCGCTTCCGCAGCTTCCGTATGTCGCGCCGCAGACACCGTTTAAAATATTTGACTGGATCGTATTTGTATCTACCGTTGCATAATCTGCATCAAGTATCCCTGCTTTGTACCATTTATTCATCTGCTCAAGGAAATTCTTATATCCTGCCTCTGTCGGTCCGTATACGACCTTTCCGTCTCTTATATAAAGACCGTCATAGGTATCATAAGCACCAACAAACATCGACGAGAAGGATATCGCATCCTGATTGATACACAGCGGCGCCCCGCTTGTCTTCTTTTCCTTGAATTGAGTGAGAACATTTGTCCACTCATCAATAGTCTCCGGAACTTCAAGCCCAAGCTCATCAAGCCAGTCTTTTCTGATTATCGGGCCCGCACTCGTAAGCAGGTATTCATCTCCGCGTATGAATGGAAAGCCGTAATACTTGCCATCATCAGTTTTTATCATTTTATCGATCTCAGGATGCGCCTTGACATATGCGGCAAGATTTGGCGCATCTTTTTCCAAGTCAATTTCCTGGATAATTCCATCTTTAAGAGCTGCGCCTGCTCCTCCTACATAAGCGCCCCAGCTATACTCAATTATATCAGGAAGGTTTCCACCCGCAACAAGAATATTAAATTTCTCGCCGGCCTGCCCCTGTACCGGATGTTGATATGTGATTTTTGTGCCGGTTGCAGTCATAAGCTGCTTGCCGAAAAAGGTTTCCGACAGATTTCCTACCGTCTGAGATGCGTTAGGGCTCATCGGTACCCAATAGCTTACGCCATTTCCTGAATTTTGCACTGCTTTCTTTTCGCCGCATGCGGTCAAAGCCGCACAAAGACTCACCATTACCGCTGTTGCTGCAATTCTTTTTAATTTGCCTTTCATTTTAATCCCTCCGTATTTTATAATCTTATTATCTTAACATATTATAAGTATAACACACATATTTCATTTTTTCTTGGAAGTTTAACGATAAACTCTTGACATTTAACGATATATTATATATAATAAATATAAATTTTACACTAAATTAAATGATTTATCCGGCAATTTGGTTAGATGTGTTTTTTTGCAAACGGATAAAATATGACTGCGAGGTATACTTATGAAGTACAGAAACATATATAAATTAGAAATAAATAAACCTGATTTGTTTCATTTTCACCATGGTGCCAATATAATAAGCGGAGATGACAGAGAGTTTAAGCTTCATATGCACCCTCATCCGGAAATATATATTTATATAAGCGGGAGAGCAGAATTCTACATATCAGGTACATCGTTTCATTTGAACCCATACGATGTTATTTTAGTACCTGCTAACACACTCCACCAGCCCATACCAACCATTGGTGAATTCTTTGAAAGATTCGTATTGAACATACCGCCGAGCTTTTATAAGCTTATGAACTGTACTGAATTAGAGGATGTATTTTTCAACCTTACTGACTTTAAGTACAAAATACCCGGATATATAGTAAAAAGAAGCGGAATATTGAATTTTACAAACTATTTTAAAAATGACTACAATTCAAAATCCAAATACGAGATACCACTCATCATGAGCAAGATAATAGATTTGCTTTATCGCCTTAACACAATAAATAAATTTGAAGGGTTTGATACTATAAATAATGTGATTCAAGACCTTATCAACCACATTGATGCAAACTACAAAACCATATATGATCTGGAAAGTCTTGCGCTGCATTTCCCGTATTCCAAAAATCATCTTAGCTTCTTATTCAAAAAGTACACAGGAATGACAATAATGAAATACATCAATTTAAAAAAACTCGAAAATGTCGAGAATCTGTATAAGCAAGGCAAATCACTGATGTATGCCTGCATCGAATCAGGATTTACCAGCTATGATAGCTTTGCTTATTTTTATAAAAAAGAACTTGGAGTTTCACCCAAAAAAGGTTTTTTGGATCCCACAAAAAAAATTAAGCTTTGAAACAAAAGAGGGCTATCATATATTTGCAGCCCTCCATCGGTAATAGAGAGACTTTACATAAATAAATTATATCTTGAAAGCATTTCCTCGTTTCTCATATCCTCCGGATCATGAGTTCCCTTGCCTGTATCAAGAGCGCGTATCGCTGCCATTTCCGCATCGGTAAGCATAAAATCAAACAAATCTATGTTTCCTTCTATATGAGCTTGGCTCGATGCTTTCGGGAGTGCTATGATCCCCTCCTGCAAATGCCAGCGCAGAATGATCTGTCCTACATTTTTGTTGTACTTTTTCGCCAGATCCTTTAGCGTTTTATTCTCAAGCAGAGTCTTATCACCGTGCCCCAACGGATACCATGCTTCAAGCCTTATGCCGTACTCCGCCATAAATTTGCGAAGCTCCTTCTGCTGAAACAGCGGATTACACTCCATCTGATTTACAGCAGGCAGTATCTATGTGCCTGTATCCGGCATTGAGTGCCTTTGTCACAGCGTCCTCTGTCGGTTCGTTCGGCTCTATCATGAACACGCCAAAGCCGATCGCCGGTATTTCATGTCCGTCATTTAATTTAAACTTATTCATTTAAACCCTTCTTTCTCATATCTGAGCTGCTGCCAATTCTATGATCTTATTTTTGCTTGCCTCTACATTTGTGTTCCCTTTATGGGATGCTTATATTATATACCACTATCAAGGAATTATCAAATTTAAAAACTAAATAATTGATTTGATTTTTAAATTGCATTTTCTTATCAAAATATAATTACAGAAACGGTTACATATATTTTCCATTTTGCACCCACCCTGCCCGACAAAAAGTTAAAAGGTTAAACTTTTTAACTTTTTATGTACCTTTTGTTAAAAGGTATGCAAATCTTACATAACGTATAAAAACGAGGCGGTTTTAAGAAAATAAAATAAAGACTGCCGGAATAGTCTGATTTTCAGAAATGGCTTTGTTGTGCGGTTTCAGAGGATTTTCTTCGCCATAAAATTGTATCAACTATACGCTTTCAATGGACGATCATATACATAAGCCGACAT
>CAMNAT010000018.1 GCA_946531785.1 uncultured Oscillospiraceae bacterium | reverse complement strand
TTTTTTCAATTTTCATACACTTCCTTTTCCAGAGATACATTTACAAAGCAGTATCCGTCGTTCCATTTATAATGCTTGTTGCCCTTTTTCCACACACAAACCTCTTTATAAAAAGCACTCGGAGCCACTCTGTGATGCTCTTCTGTAAGATGTAGCGGTCCCTGCATATTTCTCAGATTGTTTATCAGCGTCAGCTCGATTTCATTATTTCCCTTCCTGACAAACTCTGATATATCAGTACAGTACGGCTCCCACATGACCGGCGGCAGCTCATTGCCGTTAATTTTCGCTTTAACTACATTAATACCTTTTTTTGTGAAATCAAGCTGCATTTCAGTTTCACGTGTGATGAAAGAATTTTTCAATGTGATTTCTCCTGCAAAAAACGGAAATCCCTGTCTTTCTATGTTAGTAAGGGTTACTTTTTTTCTGGGTTCATTTATCGCAAACTCACCCGAAAAAATTGCTGAATCTCCTTTTGAGTCCTTAAAGCATCCGACAGTATCTACACTGAATTGTCCCGAAAGATATATCTGCTCCAGCTCCATATCAAAAGTCAGCTTATTCCTTTCACATTCTGATTCTCTGCTCTTTTCTATATTTTGATATACAGCCTCGCTCTGAGCGAACATGATCTCCATTGAGATCACACTATTACCGATAACAGTATTCTCCGCAATATTAATTTTCCTGAATGACTTATCAAAGAGATAACCTCGATCTGCTTTATTGATCACACTTCCATTGATAGAAATATTAAAACATTCGGGCGTCTCGCATACAAGATACAGTTCATCAGGAATATATTTTGCCTTGAAGCTGAAATCGCACCTTATTCTTACGGGCTTTTTAAGGTTTAGCGCTCTGTACATAGCGTTTAGTATATATCCGTTTTTCTCCTCTAAGACTCCGTCAAAATAATAATCACAATGATCCAGCGTAAGGATATTATCGCTGAAATTTTTTACAGACCATTCACCGTCAAGCGGTACAGGCTGCAACACTTTTTTGCCCGGACAGTCTTTTCTTCCGCTGTAATCATCTATTACAACCAGCGACTCATATTTTCTAAATGTGTAATGTCCGTCAAAGCTGCTCAACTCTCCCGTTACAGGATCCATTATTTTATTGCCTTTTTCTATAAACGCATCATATGTATTCTCTGTGCTGTTTACAAAATAGTGTATTGTGTGATCTTCATATTTTCTTTGACAATATGTGATCTCCGGAATATTGATGATATCATTTCTCTTTATATCATCCACAGTTACTATCTCTCCGCCGTTTTTCACAAACACGTCAATAAGCCTTTTTGTATTATCTAAAAGCTCGTCGCCGACAGACATAATGATCCTTGAATATTTCTTTTTACCTATTACAAGCTCTTTACCCACAACGCGACCGTGGCGTTCAAGTATGATCTCATCACCAAGATGAAAATTAACATGCTTTCTCTCTAGTGCTGTCAAAACATCCATGAATTTGCGGTTAAGGTCGTTTATCCGGTTGAATGCGCTCTTGTTGTCCGGAACATAAAATTCACTGTCATTATATATAGTCCATGCGGTTGTCTGCGGATGGATCACCAGTGTATCAACACAGTCATCTCCATCTGCAAGAAGCATTCCTATCCTGCTCATGGCATCATTAAAGATCCTATAATTCTTCCACCACGGCTGCTGTATGTACATTGCAGGCGGATAATCCCTTTTCCTCAGACCTCTGTTTGAATATCCCTGAAGATGCTGACACAGGAGGTTTATTCCGCGCACCATCTGATACTCATATATCCTTTTCAGCTCATCATGCCCGACATTGTGCCCGCACATTGCAAAGCTTTCCGAAATTACCTGTTTTTTACCAAGCTGTCTTGCAACAGAGCCTACCTGATACGGAGTAAGCGAGCCAAAAACATCTCGTCCCAGCCAATCCATGCCGGGGATCGACATATACTCATAATGCGGCATACATGCCCCGTTAGCAGAGATTTGTACATATAGGCTTTCTTCCAACACAAGATGTCCTGTCAGCTTCAGATCATGCTTACTGCACCAGTCATAGATCTGCTTCATATAGCTCGTTGAGAACATCTCTGTTACGAGCTTCCAGTATTTAATACGGGTGATTTTGTAATCCCCGACCTCCTTGAAAAGCTGTATCAGGTTGGGGAGAAGCTCCTCACCGTATGCTTTTTTATATTCCTCCGGCAATGTCAGACTCCATGGCATTCCGTTTCTTGAGATCTGAGGCTCGTCCGTAAAAAAGCCTTCGAAGCTGTCTCCGAACCTGTCATAATATGGCTGATAAATATTATCAATAAACTCTTTTATGACCTTTGCATCAAGCGTGTCCACATAATAGGGATTTACCTCATACCAGAAGTGGTATCCGTCACAATTAACTATAGTTGTTTTGGTATGCTTTTCGCCCTTTTCAAAACGAAGATATTTTTGCTGATATTCTATACCCTTACCGTTTACAACACCCGCCCCGAAGCCGCTCGGCCATCCATGCTCATCATATACCCAAGGTCGCATCCCTTTTTCTTTGCATTTATTTATAGATGCCCCAACATTTTTAAACCATTCATTGCCCATATATTCAGTTTTCAATCCATTTCTTGCGTGCATGAAAACGCCGCCGATTCCCTGTTCTGCCATTTCATCGATCTGCCCTACGGTTTCACAGACATCAAGCTTATCATTCCATGACCAAAACGGTATCGGTCTGTATACATTATCAATGTGTTTGAAATCTTTCATAAATATATGGTCTCCTAATTGGTCAGCATCCAGACAGCCATTTTGCTTTCTTCATTCCACAGCTTGCCTGCGGAAGCGTAATCAGTGACCGTCATGCATTCCCCGTCCTCTAACGGTATATCTGCTTTTAAAATACACTTATACGGTACATAACTGTCAGTCAAACACGCGTCAACATATCCATCGTTTTTTACCTTTATTTCAACCGCCTCATCTACGCTGTAGCCAAGTCTGTTTTCCTGCGCAAGCATTACCGGTCCGCGCCTTAATGCTATGTGCTTATGCGCGATGGGATCTTCTTTGTCATATGTGGGGATTATATAGTTATGTCCCCATATGACCTTGTTCATCAGTACCTGATTCCCATACGGGATAGGGTATATCGCCTGCGTTCGCATATCAAGGTCTATTTCAATACGGTCTCCGTTTTGCCATTCCCTGTTAAGCCTTATGTAGCCTCCGCATATCTCTGCCGACATACCGTTTACAGACACTGATGTGGTTTTGCTCCAATACGGGTTTCGGATAAGAAGATCAAAACTCTCCTTAGCATCCATTCCAAGACTTATATTTATCCTTCCATGCTTAGGATAATCCGTTTTAATGTCCAAGCATACGCTATTACCCATGGGAGAGACAGTTTGCACCATTCCGTTTATAAACAAATTCAGCACTATTGCATTGGCAGCTCTTAACAGCTGCAGCTTGGGAACAAGACCTATGCCCGCCGAACCGATACATGCACAGCAGCCGTAATAATGGTTGTCTGACATCACCTTCAATCCCCCTATGCCATTCCCTCTCGTACCTGCGGTAAGCGGACTGTAGCTGTCAAACGGTAGCGGCTCTGCTATCCAATCGGAGTGCTCTTTCACTATCATAGGTTCTATCACATTTTCGGTATTTAACGAACCCAGATACGCATTGTAGAATGAGATCTCAAACGCATCCGCATATTTCGGATCGCCTGTGAGCTTATGCACACGGTAAAAGAATTTCATTAATGTTACCGTTACACATGTTTCCTGCATGATCTCTCCGTTATTCGTATTCGCCTGACGAACGGTTGAATGATCAAACAGCTCGTGAGTGCAGCCGCAACAGCCAATTACAGTGAAATCACTTTCAAGTATTTTATCCGCAAAATTGATTATAGCTGTTTTGTACCGTTCATCGCCTGTTATTTTATAATACTCAAGTAAGCCTTCAAAGCACGATGTCATTTCATATGCCTTGGTCACAGGATACTGATACGGATATAGCTCATCCTCATATGCCAGTTCAAATATGTTTGCAACATCTGTGCCGCCGCAGTCTACTATGTATTTTGCAAAATCGAAATACCTTCCTTCGCCCGTCAGCTCATAAAGCTTCACAACAGGCTCAAGCAATGATGATGAATTCAGCCCCCGCCAGTGTCTTGTTGCAGCGGTGATCTCGATCTTACCCTCATCACTGCCTATCCTACTGATGATATAATCAGCCTGATAACACAGCGACTTGATGATATCTTTTCTTAGAGCCTCTTCTTTGCATATTTCAAGGAAATATTCCATTCCCAGAATAACATACTTTCTACACCAAATGTCCCATCCGTCAAATTCGTGATCCGATCCATAGGAGCTTATTCTGCCGTTTTCATCGGCACTGTTTATCATATCCAAAACAGTTTCTTTAAGAATATCGTACAGCTTTGGATTTTTTGTGTAGCCGTAAACAAGGCTTGCACCGCGCATCATTTTACCCCAATATTCGCCCCGCCAGCCGGCGTCATAGTCTGCATCTTCCCTAAACTGCTGTACAAATCTGCGCCAAAGCCCAGAAGAGAGCAGCTGTGAATTTTCCGTGAATGTAAACACATCATCAACAAAATCATCATATTTGATTTTTTCATCCAAATTGTTATAAAATAATTCTTTCACTCTGCTGTTCCTTTCATTGACAACGGTATAAGCGTTATACTTTACATTATCTCAATCTCAGCGGGAGCATCAACAGATATTTTTTCTTCGCCCCTTATATTTTCATATTTAATTTTAACTGTACCATAGGGGGTCGGATAGGAAATATTAAACCATTTAAGTCCCGCGCCGTTTGGTCTGATGCGCAGCTTTTTGCAGGAAGGCTCCAATATTTCAATTCCGCCGATCCGTTCTGATAAAAATGAGGCCGGTCCGCTTGCCCATCCGTGACAAAGGCTTAATCTGTATTGGCGGTAGCAATGCTCGCCGTATTCTCCGTGAATGTCGATCCTGCCTACGGTCGGGAGCTCATCAATGCGTGCGGCATTTTTCGCCCATTCGGGCTTGAATTCTTCCCAGAAGGTAGTCGCTCCAAGCCTTATCATAGCTCCCCAATAATTTTTGATGAGCTCTATCGCTTTTTCGTGCTTACCCAGCTTTGCAAGCGCCAAAAGAATATAATATCCCATAAAACAGGACATTTCATTTTCAGTGGTCGAAAGAAGCTTATTCTTCGCGTCTTTCATGTTCCTTCCCGATAAAACCGTCAGCGCCGCTATCCTGTTATTAAGTTCAATACCGCTTTCCGCTTCATTGCAAAGCCTATCGTAATATACTCTGCATTTGTCCGCAGCTGCTTCAGAGCCGAGCGCACGAAGCATCACTTCAGCGTTGCTTAACGCCATACATGCGACAGCCTTTATTCCGTCTATCTCACAAGCCTGATACCGGCTGCTCCAATCAACAAAGCGTCCTAATTTTAAGTCAGTTGCATAATCATCATCGATCCACGCTGTAAGCATATCTACAACCGATTCGATATAATCCTTTTGCCGGCTGAGATATTCAAGATCACCCCAATGTATATACAGCTCGTGCTGTATGATGATCCACCACATACTGTATGTGGGCACACGATTCATCCAACTCCCCGCCGGAGTCTCGTTCTTTACCATTTCAAGACTGTTTTTTATACAATCATCATTTCCGAATACGGCAAATATAGTATTTACTTCCGGGTGCATATCCCCTATCCATACAAGCCTGTCCCTCTTTGTTCCGTCCCAGAGGTAATCATTCATATTCAGGTGAACCGTATATGCCGCCACACGCCATATCTCGTTCAAAAGCTCATCATTGCATTCAAAGCTGCCGACATATTTAAGCTCCTTGGAGTCAGAAACCGCTTTTGCGCTTCTCAGAGTAATATCTCCTCCTACCGCCTCAATTTTTACGAAACGAAAACCCGTCTGACCAAATCTTTGTGTACTCATAAAAACTGCCGGAACTACCATATCTCTTATTGAGTGATGATTGCCCGAGCTGTTTTTGCCCAGCGTACTCATTGCTTCCATAACGCTCTCACCGAAAACAATTCTGTATTTTGCATCGGGATCAGCGTCCTGGGTGGTTATAAGAACACCTCCGTTTATTTCCCTGCCGTAGTCCAAAACGATATATCCGGCCTTCCTTATCACAATGCAGTCGCGCTTATTGAATACAGCCTGGTCAATATTGTCCTTTAATATATTTTCCGCATCGCATACATCCTTGCGATCCACAATGCGTATAGCTTGTATTTTCTTCATTTTACCGTTCCGTTCTTTAAAATTTTGTTGCATTCAGATATTGAAACAGCCTATCGGGAAAATTCACCGTCATTCCGTCAACTCCCAAATGGCACATTTCCTTCATCAGATCTCTGCAGTAAAGCCCGAATATTCCCCACGCTCTTACACCCAAGCCCGCCTCACGAAGCATCTTAACACTTTCCTCAGTGGTGTACTTAGCCTCCGGTGCCATTTCCTCGCCGCCGATCTCTTTGAGCTTTTTGATCTCAGTCTCACCCGGATCAGGCACAAGCCAGCCGATCCTTATACTGCTGTCGATCTCCTTTGTCCTCTTTAGATAATCAAAATTAAAGCTCGTAACCGTCATTCTGTCTGTAATGCCGTATTTCTTAGCCATTTCTATGACATCCTCTTCTGTATCCGCCTGTTTTAATTCTATGGCAAAGCTTATATTATACTGCGAAAAGGTTTGTAAAAACTCCTCAAAGGTAGGTATACGGTCAAAGAATCCCGTTGTACAGTCTCCTGTAACCTTGATTTTTTTGATCTCCTCCAATGTGTAATCACATACACATCCGGAGGCATCGGTCACTCTGTCCAATGTATCATCATGAAACAAAACCAAAACACCGTCCTTTGTTCTTTGAACATCGGTCTCGATCCCGTTTGCGCCCTGTAGCAGTCCTAAATAAAATGATGACATTGTATTTTCCGGCGCGTATTCACTTGCTCCTCTGTGCGCATAATTAATCATAGCCTTTCTCTCCTATTCAACAATTCTTATGATCGGTTTCTTTAATATGCCCATAGGTCGTGTCTGATACTCATATGCCCAGCCGTCGCCTTCGCTGCGCCAGTAGTCAGGACCTATATATACTCTCTTTTTATCTGCATAAAGAGTATGCAGTGCGCTGAATGTATTATATCTGTTTCCGTATAACACAAATTTCAGACTGTGTTTTCCTTTTGTTAGTTTGTTTGTTCTTATTCTGAATGGCGGTATGAATATATCTCCCTGCTCTATATCATCGACAAGCACCTTCACCATTGCTCCACGATAATACGAGATCTCCAATTCAAGCTTTGCATCATGCTCAAGCTCAATTTCCGTATTATACTCCACATTGCCGCCGTAAAAGGCAAGCCCCTGACCGACGACAGATCCAAAGCTCAGCTTATTCTCCCTCTTTGTAATATAAGCACGATCACCCTTATAACCGACGCCAAAGCCGCCGAGTATAAAGCAGTTTTCAATATCTGTGCGGAGTCCAAATGGTATCGTAAGCTCAAGAATATTTTTGCCCTTTATCATTTTTGTAAGCTTTATTCTGTCTATATGTTTATCAACATAAAACCCGCATACTTCGTTTTGTATCTTCACGCCATTAAATACAATATCGGTTTTTCTGCTGTTTTCAAGCGCAAGATACACATCTTCACATTCAATGTCGCTGTCAAAGGTATAGCGGAGCTTCAGTATGTTTTCCTCCGGAGTCTCCTTTATCACCCACGGCTGAACTACCTTGAATTTTCTTAAAGAAAGTCCTGCTTGTACTCTCACATCATTGTCAATGCGCAAAATCTCTTCTCTATCATTCCATTCTCTGCCGTTTAGAGAATATTCTGCCATATCGAGCAAAAGCACATTATCTTCTGATAATGAATAATCACTTTCACCGTTAATGGCAAGCTCCTTTGAAGCCTTAACGGGAGCTTTATACTTATTATCACATTCATTTTCACACGGAGTAAGCCTTATAAGCAGAGAATCCAGATCGTAAACGGAAGCAGATATCATTGTTTTGCCCTGTTTTATACAATACTCCATCGGAAGTATCTTGCCGTTTAAGGTGTCAAACAATTCTGCTTTATATGCTCCCTTGACCTCTATTTCAATATTCTGTTTTGTTGAGATATGCCTTAGCTCAGGCATATCTGAATGGGCAATGAATACCCATTTACATTCGCCGTCGTTTCTTGATGTGCAGATGAGTTTCTCAGCCCTTGCTCCGTCCTTATCCGTTATTATTATCTCGCATCGGTCAAGGAGGTTTTCATACAGATCTGACTTGGAGTGCGGTATAACGACCGCGCCGTCACAAAGGTTTTTTGCGCTTTCATCCTCAACGCCCAACGCCATATATGGCGGTCTTCCCATAACTATCAGCCTGCCGCCGCTTTGTTTGAACCGTTCAAGCACATTCAGAGTGTACGGTCTTAGCGTTATGCAATCCGATACAATAATCGTATCATACTGCATTCTTCCTACCCTGAGCGGTGCGTCAGCCTCCGGGCATAGCTCCTCAAGCATGGATTCTGCAATATAATCATAGTCTATATAGGCACCTATAAGCCAGCGTGAAAGCTCTCTGAAATGATCGTCAAGCTCCTCATATCTGTCCTTTGATTCTGCGCGCGCGCCGCGCAAAAGCCAATAGCTTTCTATAGGATGGATTACCGCCGTTCTGTTTGCCGGCGTACCTCTTGTGAGCGCATAGGATACCCTTGCAAAATGATCCTCTATTAATTTGTACTCCTTATACCACGGTGACTGATAGAATATAGATGCGGGATAATCACGCTTACCCTCGCCCTTCATCGTCTGCCATGCAAGGTGCGGAACACGATAGGTAACGCCTAAAGCCGCCTGCCAGTCCCCTTGGAACTTATGTCCGCCAAAATCAAAATCCCAACCCGTAACACCGTAAAGCTCCGAGAGCATCCCCTCTCTGCCATACTGACGTACTACGGAGCGGCACTGGATAGCTGTTTCAAAGCAGCGGTCATTAAAAAGCATGTCGATCCCCGGAAACTGCATATTCTTATATGTTCTCATCACATCACAGCAGCTTCTTACCGCATCATTTAATGTATCCTCACCGTAAACATGACCTGTCATCATTATATTATTCTTTTTACACCAGCTGCCTATGTTATCCATATACGCTGCACAGAAGCGCTCGCTTACATGTCGATAATAATTATATCTCGTTTTTGCCGCTCCATCCCCATTTACACTGAAGAACAGCTCAGGGAGCTTTCCAATTATGCTATCCTTGTATTCATGCTCATAGGTCTTATCAAAATCCATCGTCCATGCAAGGAGCGTATCATCCTTTGAAAACCCATTCTTTGACGGTATCTGCTGAACAGTCTGAGGTTCGTCTGTAAATATAAACGGGATATCCGTACCGAACGAGCCGCCCACCGTTTTCTTGAAAGTCTCATATGTAAGCGATATAAATTTATCGACAGCCTCTTTGTTCATCGTATCGGCATAGGATTGATAATTATACCGCGGCTCTCCGCCCTGTCTTACATTTACAAAAAACCAGCGTTTGTTTTTCGCAGCGGTTTCTCTGCCGATCCGTCTGTATCCGGTCATCACACCGCTCTCATCTACATCTATATCAAATGCTGCAAGGAAATACGCTTTACCATCCCGCAACGCTTCTTCCCTTGTCGGCGCATCATTTTTCATATCAACAGCTGTCATGGAAAGATACCGCTGGCGGTATGCTTTGGTTTTTGTAACCATTCCGCCCGCACAGCCCGAGGGCCATCTGTCCTCATCATAAAGACAGGCATACATTCCCATTTCTTTTGCCTTATCTCTGCAATTCTTTATCGCAGACAGAAATTCCTGTCCGAGAAAATCATCCTCAAGCCCCTGACGGACATGCATGAAAAATCCGCCAAAGCCCATTTCCTTAAATATCTCTATCTGCCTCTCCAGCTCTTTCAGGTCTAATTTTGAATTCCATGCCCAGAACGGCGCGCCTCTGTATTCATTTGTCGGAGCCTCAAAAAGCTTTTCATCAAACTTTTCTATGCTTTTTTTATAATACATTCTGCCACCGCCTTTAAGTCTTATAATATATATAAATCATAGCTGTCCGCTATAAGTTATTTTCAAAGTTATGTTTTTTTATTGATACTGCATAGCGGAGCTTGCTCCGCTATGCATAATATCATAATAATCCTCTTTACTGCGGGCAAGGATCGTTGCCCTTTTTTATATTTAAGTTAATTATTCTGCCGGTGCCGTTACCTTTGCAGGTGCTGTCAGCGGCACATTATCCTCTGCCTCCCAAAGGAAAGCCTTTACGTTCTCAAGCGAGTCAACGTCAAGTGTTGTCTTAAGCTCCTGCGAATTTTCTGTTGAAGGAGATGCGGTGCTGACTTTTATAAGTCTGTCATTATCAGTATCGTCATACTGTGCTATATAAATTACCAAGCCGTCAAATGAGCCTTGCATTGTATTATATCTTCCCGATGCTGTTACGGTATAGCCCGCGTCTGTTTTAACTGCTTTTGTATCGAGACTCCACTTTCTTATCGCTCTGTAATATCCGTACATACCTGCACCGTCGCTGATGACAAGTACATTTCCTCTTTCAAACTTAGCATTCTCATCTGCAAGCGTCGCAAGAGTTGTATCTGTGTAAACCTTGGCATAAGTGAATCCGTTGCTCTTTGCCATTGCGATCGCGTCCGAAACGAGCACTCCGCTGTGCGGATACAATGTTACGGAATCGTTGCCCAATTCAAAATTATTGCCAAGTGCACTGAATACAGGCGCTGCCTGTGTATAGTCATATGCGCCGTATGTCAGCTTTACATTGTCAAACAATACCATATCGGTTGTATCGAGATATTTTGTTCTTAATCTGATTCTCTGGAAATACTGACTTGCTTTATCTGCCGCAATTTCCTTTGTATATACCTTCTCACCGTTTACATAGAGAACATATGTCATGCTGTTCGGATATACTGTTACTGCGAATCGGTTCCACTTACCTGTTTTGTATGATGTTACCTGTTGGCTTGCAGGCACGTCAATTACTTTTCCTGAGCCGAACTCAAGACGAATGTTTGATACGCTTCCTGCTTTGCCAATTATCTCAATATCAGCCAAACCATTCTTTCCTTCTGCATACGCGGAAAACTCAAATGTCATAGGCATATTTGCCTTTTCCAACAATGACGAACTCTTTTGAAGATTATAGTCCAGATATCCATTGGTATCTAATGTATCCGTAACCGTGGTATCGCCCGTAGTCTCATCCTTTGTCGATGTAGTCGGGATCAGCTTAATTGCATAATCATCCGCAGCTTTTCCTGCAATGCCGCCAACCGGCTCAACTCGTGAATTTACCGCAAACAATCTATCGTTACCGTCTGTCGTTTCTATTGTCGGACTGCCGCTGTTAATAGTTTCCACAATCGGCTCTGTTGATGTTGCTGTAACGACCGGATATTCCTTAACAAGTCCTAATGTGTTTGTTACGACCTTGACCGTTGCAGCATCCGCCATAGTCTTTGAGGTATCGCTTGTGATGTCAGTTCCGTTTGCGTCAAGAACTGTTGCCGTTCCGTTTGTAAGGTCATATTCCTTTACTGCGAGTCCATTTACAAAATCACTTACCTTTAATCCCGGCTTTGCATAGATCTTAGGAGCTGCGGAACCGCTTATTGAGAAATACTTATCTATGTCCTTATTTGAATGTGAGATTGATACTGCCGAAGCTGTGAAGTCAATATTTCTCATTACATCATATGAAATGTTGTCCATATAACGTTCGATCGTACCGCTGTTTAGGGCTGCATTATTGTAGAATCTCAATTCCCTCCAACCACGGAATTTGATATTTGCATTTTTATATACTGTATTATCAGCAAATCCTAATATTACAGCACCATCTACTATCACTTCATACTTATTATCTGATGTTGAAACCAATTTGAATGTATGCCACTTGTTATCGTTAATAGGCACTGTGCCAAGGGGGTTATCTGACCCAGAAGTGGCGAATAATCTCAACTTGCCATCATTATCAATTCTGATGAGATTCTGCGATTCGACTTCTTGTATATTGCCGTCACCCTCGCTCAAAACTCGTCCGGCTCTGACAAACTGACCCTTTCCGTTTGCATAGTAGTCAAACGATAAAACTGCGGCACCGCTGCCACCTGTTGAAATTTTCGCATAATCTCCGGACGGATATTCATCTGTCATGCCGGTTGATTTCATCTCTAAATATTTATTTCCGGCCGAAGGTTTCGCCGTCGAAGTGAATTTTAATGCCTTTCCGTTATTTGACGGTGCGTCTGATACTGCTCCGTATGTCCAACTGTTGCCCTCATTTCCAATCGACATCAGTGATGAATCAAAGCCATTCGGAAGCCATGTGGCAAACAAGTCTGGATCTGTCTCGCTCACTGCCTTGCTTGTATCAGCCCTTTCAAAATCCAGTGTGTACAGATTTGTCACAGTCGGAGCCGCCGACTCCTCTGCCATTGCGGGCAACGCTGATGTCGGAAGCATTGCCAAGCCCAACAGGATCGCCCAAAGTTTTCTTTTCATGTTCTTTTCCTCCTTAAATTAAATCTTTTATTTTAAAATTAACTCTGTTAATTTTATTACTTAACTGTTATCCCTTAACTGCTCCTATCATAACACCCTTTGTAAAGTGCTTCTGGATAAAGGGATATATGCATAGTATCGGAACTATTGATACTATAATGACCGCATATTTTACGGTCTCGCTTACGAATGACGAATCACCCGCGCCTGCGTCCATTGCCGTTACCATTGATGATGTGTCGTTCTGGATAAGTATTTCCCGCAGCACCAGCTGGAGCGGAAACTTGTTTCTGTCATTCAAATACAGCATAGCGTTGAACCACGCATTCCAGTGCGCCACCGCGTAATAAAGGCAGATAACCGCGACCGTTGCCTTTGAAAGCGGCAGAATTATCTGCCACAGTATCCTCATTCTTGACGCGCCGTCAAGCATCGCCGCCTCTTCGAGGGTTTCGGGAACAGAGGCGAAGGCTGTCCGCATGATTATCATATTATAGGTGCTTATGGCCCCCGGCAGTATCACCGCCCATAATGAATCCCTCAGCCCCAGGCTGATCACATTTAAGTATGACGGGATCATTCCGCCCGAAAAATACATAGTGAATATGATTATCAATGTCAGCGGCTTTCTCCACATAAGATTTTTCCTTGACAAAACATACGCCGCAAGGCTTGTCATTATCATATTGATGACAATGCCGAATACAAGGATAAACAATGTGTTCCCATAGCCCCTTAGGATCATCGGATTTTTAAACATAAGCTTATACGCTGTCACCGAAAAGCCCTCAGGCTTAAGCAGTATCCCCGAATGTGCGCTCAGCAGCCGCGCGTTGGACAACGATGCGCACAGCACATGCCACATCGGATAAAACATTACGAACATCATCACTATCATAAAGAGAACATTGACAGCATTAAATATTTTTTCGCCTGTTGACTTTTTGATGGCATTTGTTTTTTTATATTTAAGCATTTTATCCTCTCCTTACCACAGCGATGTTTCCGATGTCTTATTTGCTATCCTGTTTGCGGTAATTACGATCATAAAGTTTACCACGGAATTGAGAAGTCCCACCGCGGAGCTGTATGACCAGTTTTGCTGAGCAAAGCCGACACGGTAAACATAGCTTGAAATCACATCGCTTGTTTCATAAATAAGCGGGTTATACAAAAGAATGACCTTTTCATAGCCAACATTCAGCAGGTTGCCAAGTCTTAATATCAGCATTATTATGATCGTCGGCGCAAGCCCCGGCAGCGTCACATTGAACAGCTGCGCCCATTTACCCGCGCCATCAACCTGTGCCGCCTCGTAAAGCTCCTGGTCTATACCTGCAAGCGCAGCAAGATATATGATCGAGCCCCAGCCCACCTGCTGCCAGATGTCCGAAAGCACATATATCGGGACAAAAAGCTCCTGACGGCTCAGCAGTCCTACCGAATCGCCGCCCATTGATGTTACAAGCTGATAAATGATCCCGCCCTGTGACACAAAATCCTTTATCATACCGCACACTACAACAAGCGATATAAAGTGCGGTAAATACGAGATCGTCTGAGCTACCGATTTTAGCCTGCGCAATCTCAGCTCATTGAACAGCAGGGCAAGTATGATGGGTGCCGGGAACCCGAATACTATACTTGAAATACTGATCGTAAGAGTGTTTCTTAACACCCTTATAAAATCAGGGTTTTCAAAGAATGCCTTAAAATGCTTCAGCCCCACCCATGCGCTGCCCCATACGCCAAGCGCCGGTTCATAATCCTTAAATGCTATCAAAGCGCCGTACATCGGCTTATAGCAGAAAATGATGTAAAACAGAATTACGGGAATAAGCATCAGATATAAAGGATAGTTCCGTTTCATATCCATCCTGACCCTGTATTTAAAGCTTAGCTTATCTTCTGTTTTTACAGCTTTGTTTTTCATCCACACAGACTCCTTTCAAACGAGTTTTTAAGATCATGCTTCTAATTTGTAAATGTCGCTGAGAAGCATATTTCCGTTATACAGAGAATCGAGAATATATACATTGAGCGTCATGCTGCCATTCCCAAAGTCTCCCGGTATGATAACAGTCTCTGTCCCCTCATCAAGCGTGGCTTTAACTATCTTCATTCCAAGATACTTTTTTCCGCTCCATGCAGTTACTACGAAATATGCACTCGCTTCATTGTCAGAGGATACATATAACGAAAGCTCTCCGTTTTTATATTGAGAATGCTCTATCCTTACCGGCGCATCGTCAGTTACCGCAAAGGACGCGCTTATCGCACTTCCCAGTGCCGAACCCGAATCACTTAATACATCTCCGGAAATACTTACAACATAGCTTTTATTCCCAAGCAATGAATCTGCAAGGTTAAGAACGACCGTCATGGTGTCGTTATCATATTCCACCGAACCAATATTAAGCTTACCCAGCTCACACGCTACGCTGACCTTATCTTTGCTGAGACTATCCGCCCGGAGTCCCTGTGTGAGTCTTAGCTTTAACAGCTTATCCTGCGTTGTGATCTCAGCACTATCCTCTGAATTTAATACCGATCTTATCTCGTGATTTTCAATATTTACCAACGATGTATTATCAAAGGCTATGAAGCATGGAACCGTTTCTACACCGGGGCCGTAGCATCTGATCGAATTCAGCGATACAAATTCCGGCTTTTCCGCTTTAAGGTCAACATTTTCCGCCAGCGGTTCTCCGTCTATGTATATTGAATACAGTCTATTTGGCATATCGAAATCTATTTTCAGCTTATACCATTTTTTCGTCTCATACGGCACCGCTGACGAACCCTTGTAGATATGGGAGGAATTGATCTTAAACATAGCATTCTGCACGCTGCCGGACTCGACCATGTCAAAATGTATTTCCTTACGAGCCGCGCTCGCTTCACCCGGATAATCGCTTATATAAAACTCGGTCTCAAAGACCGCATGAGCCGTGCCCATGGGATCGGTGAAGTTTGCGTATGCGCCAGTATCGGAGCCGTTATCAGCTTCAATACCCAGTGCCAGGCTTGT
>CAMNAT010000017.1 GCA_946531785.1 uncultured Oscillospiraceae bacterium | reverse complement strand
GACCTCGCAGCACTCGCCTTCAAAGTTGGACTTCAGACCCTCGTAAACATCGTCCTCGATCTGACCCTTTGCGCCAACGCCTATAACATGCTCGCAAGCGAACTCGAGCTTGCCGTCCTCCATCTTTGTAAACTTTGAGCCGGGCACATTACATACCGGGCACTTCTCAGGGGGCGCATCCCCTTCATGAACATATCCGCATACCGGACATACATATTTAGCCATAATAAAAGTTCCTCCTATAATCTTTAAAATCTATGAAAAATCGGTAATACCGGTAGTTCTCTTACCGTTTCGGGTTTACGATATCACGCCAGTCAAGATCACCGCGCTCCAGTCCATGTATAAGCACCTCTGCCGTAGCGGAATTAGTCGCGATCGGAATGTTATGCATGTCGCAAAGTCTCAGTAATGAAAACACATCGGGCTCATAGCTTTCAGCGTCGAGCGGATCGCGGAAGAATAAAACCATATCTATCTCATTATACGCAATGCGCGCGCCTATCTGCTGATCTCCTCCCTGCGGCCCGGACAAAAACCTGTATACATCCAGCCCCGCTGTTTCAGCCACCAGCTTTCCAGTCGTCCCTGTTGCATAGAGAGCATGTTTTTCAAGTATCCCCTTGTATGCGATACAAAACTGTACCATCAGTTCTTTTTTCTTATCGTGTGCAATGAGTGCTATATTCATGATGATCTCTCCCTTCTCCATGATGTCATCTGTCTTGAAACAAACCTTTAAGTTTTTGTAAAAAACCCTTCCTTTTTTTTGATGTGAACTTCATCATCGGCACGCTCTGCCCTTCAAGGCGGGCGGCGATGTTTACAAATGCCGTACCTGCTCCGAAGCCGGAAGCCGGCATAAGGGGCTCGCCCCTTGTCATTGATCCGGTAACGGCACCGTCCTCGGGGATTATCCCGAGAATGGGTATAGACAAAACATCTATACAGTCATCCGCATTCATGAGTATCTTATCCTCAACAAGCGCGGCATCCATGCGGTTGATCACAAGCCGCACATCATCGATGCCCAGCTCCTCCAGCTCCGCCACGACACGATCGGCATCGCGCAGCGACGAGGTCTCCGCAAGCGATACTATGATAGCCTCATCGGCGTATTTTGCCGCGAACAGAAAGCCGTCACCCATACCTGCGGGGGCATCCGCCAGAACAAATTCAAATCTGCTTTTGAGGCTGTTCCAGAACTCCTCCACGCGCTCATCTGCAAAATCCGAGGTCGAAGCTGACTGCGGCGCGGCGATGAAATACATATTTTCCCGCTCACCGCATCTTAGGAGCACATCGTCAAGCTCCTGCGAGCCGCTGATAAAATCGGAATAGTCATAGACGATGCTGCTTTCCATTCCGAGCGCTATATCAAGATTCCTGAATCCTGCATCCGCATCCACTACCGCGGTAAGATGGCCTCTCTCTGCAAGCACTGCGCCCAGGTGCGAGGTAACTGTGGTTTTGCCCGTACCGCCCTTTCCGGATGCGACGATTATCAACTTTCCCATAAATGAACCTATACCCCTATGATTATATTATAACATATTTTTCGGATTTGTAAATGTTTGAATCGTAAAATTATCGACCTCAATTTTGTTGTTTTTCAACAAAGCCACCGCGGAATATTCGGTTTCTTCCGGCTCTTCCTGAGCTATTTCCGTGTTTTCCTTATTTTTTCTCAATCTGTCAAACAGTCTCCGGCGCGGTGCCTCCTCCTCCGGCACAGGAATATCCTCCTCCGGCTCCTCGTCATAGGTGTAATCCTCCCACCTGTGCGCGATCTTGAGCCGCTCCGGCTTCATGTCCATTGCGAGAATATATGAGCCGTTATGCCCGTTGCAGCCGGCGTGCGCCCTGCCGTAAAGCCCGCCGATGACGAGGATGTTGCCGACGGCTATCAGCTCAGAGCCCTTTTCCGCAGTGCCGAGCAGGATCAGATGTCCGTCCGAGCGCATGGTCATGCCGTCGTGGACGATCCCCTGATAGAGCCGCGCGCGGTTCGAGCGGAAAACGGAGTATACCTCCTCCTTCAGCTCGTCCTCCCTTATGTGCTCCCCGCGCTGAACCACTTTTTCAGCCGGATGCTCCGCGGCACCCGATTTCTTTTCCTTATATTCGAGTATCCAGTCATTGGATGCCGCCGCCTTTTTCTCCTGTCCGTTATCAAAGACTATCCTTGCCGACGGAAGCAGCTGCTTTATGACCTCACCTATCCTCTGCTCCTCGCCGGGGGTGAAGCGCCGTCCGGCAAACTGCACGCGGCAGTCGCCGTCGCCGAAAAAAGCCTTGTTGCGCTCGATCCGCTCCGTCAGCGCGCCGATTATGTCATGCATATCGGCGGTATCGTCAATATTTATCCTCACTCCGTCGCCCATTCCCTTGAGGCTGACAAGCTTTCTTTCCATAACCGGCTCCCTTCTAGTAATATCAGCGTATTATCTGCCACGGTGCCTCTGTGGGTACCGGTGCCGGCGTTGCTCCGCCGAAGAAGTATTTATCAAACACATCCCTTGCCACGCGTCCCGCGTTCGTGCCGCGCACACCGTGCTCAACGACCACCGCGACGGCGATCTCGGGATCGTCAAACGGTGCGAACGCGATAAATATAGCGTTATTCGCGCCGACGCCGAGCTGCGCCGTACCGGTCTTGCCGCCGACGCGGATCGGATAGCCCTCAAAGATCGAGCTTGCCGAGCCTTCATCAACGACCTTCTTCATGCCGTCGTGTATCTTTTGCATGGTGTCGGGATCTATATCAAGCTGCTCCTCCACGACCGGCGCGATCTCCTCTACGGGAGTACCGTCCACCGACGAGCGGATGCTGTCTATCAGATTCACCTTATACCGCGTGCCGCCGTTGGCGATGGTCGCGCAGTAGTTTGCAAGCTGTATCGGGGTGAACAGGCTGTAGGACTGACCTATAGCCGCCTGCAGCGTATCGCCGCCGAACCATTCGCGGTCGATGACATTTGAAACGACCTGCCGCTTATATTCCGGGCTCGCCATATGCCCCTGAGTCTCCTCTGTGAGCTGTATGCCGGTATATTCGCCCAGTCCGAACTTTTTCGCATAGCTGTCGAGCGCGTCTATTCCGAGCCGCTTTCCCAGCTCATAGAAGAACACATTGCATGAGTTCTCGATAGCGAGCGTAACATCCTGGCTGCCGTGAGTCTGCCGCGCCTCCGACCATATCCAGCACACCGGCTGATAGTCCTCATACGCGGTATATACACCCGTACATGTTATATGCTCGCCGCGCGCAAGATTGCCCGTGCCGATCGCGGCGATGGCCGTAAGCGGCTTAAAGGTCGAGCCGGGGCTGTAGAGTCCCGATACGGCGCGGTTGAGCATGGGATTGCTCGGATCCTTGACGAGCGACTCATAATCCTCATTGAACCGCTCCATGTTATATGTCGGGTACGAGCCCATCGCAAGCACATTACCGTTCTTTACATTTATCACCGCCGCCGCTCCGGCGTTGCAGTCGTTACCGATCGCCTTCACTGTCTTTTCAAGCGACTGCTCCAGGGTCTCTTGCAGCTCGGCATCGAGCGTCAGCATGACATAGTTGCCCGGCACCGGATCCACCTTGGGCGCGACCTCTACCTCCTTGCCGTCAACGACGGCAACAGTGCCGCTGGAGCCGTTTTTGCCGCGCAGATAGCTTTCCGCCCAACGCTCTATGCCCTGCTTGCCGAGGGTATCGTTCATACCGTAGCCCTCGGACGACTTCTTTTCATATTCCTCGCTCGAGATCTTTCCGATCCTGCCGAGGATATGGGTAGCAAGCCCCGGATACTTATATGTCCTCACATAGTTTTCCGCAACGGTGATGCCGTCGAGGCGGTCGCGGAACTCCTTTATCTGCGTTACCGCTTCCGCATTTATGTCCTCGGCGATTATGACCGGATTCACTGCTGAAAAGCTCTGCCGCTCCGCGTCATAGCGCACGCCGATGACTCCGCGCGTGTCGGCGCGGTTTATATCACCGGTGACACCGTAAATATCTGCATATGCCCTCAGCGTCTGCTCCGCGGTCATTCCGTATTTTATAACATCCGAATGCTTGTTGTTCTGAAACCAGCGCGCCATCTCGTCATCGGCGCTGCCGGTGTTGTTGGTATCCTCAAACACGAAGCTGTACGGCAGCTCGCGGCTTATCGGCAGGCTCCCGAAGGTGGTGTTGCCGGTATTATTTAATATCTCCACCACATTGCGTATGGTGTTGTTGAGCTTTTCCGTATCCGAGGTCGTATACTGCATCATAACGGAATAGCCGGTCTCGTTCGTCACCAGCACCCTGCCGTAGCGGTCTAAGATATCGCCGCGCGGCGCGGATGATGAGATGCTTTTACTGAGCCTTGACACCGCGCTCTTACTGTACATCTCGCCCTCAACTATCTGCATGGAAAAAAGACGCACGGCGATAGCGCCGAGCATCAGCACCATGATAATATTCAGTATCAGGAACCGATATTTACTGTCTCGCATATTATCTCCCTATATCACTAATAATCTTTTTTCCGTCTTTTTGAACAGCGTCCTCATCATGAACGGGTACATCACAAGCGCGCACGCCATGGTATATATGAGTTGCGGGAGCAGGACATATAAAAGCGTGTTTACATTTATGCTGCGATTTGCTATATAGTATCCGCCTGTTATGAGCAGCGCCGTAAATACCATCACGATCACCATGAGCCGCAAGAGCCTCGGGATATGCTTGAAGTATCCCGCAAGCCCGCGTGCCGCCACCGAGCCGGCGCCGATGAGCAGCACCTCGAACGGGAACGAATGTCCCGCGCACGAGCCGGCAAGCACCGCGGCTATCACCGTGATATATGCCGCCTCCTTATCATCCGGCGCAAGGAATGAGAACATCACCGAAAACGCCGCGATAAGCGACGGGACCGCGCCGTATATGCTTATGAGCCTTCCGAATACCGTCTGGAGCAGGTACAGCACCAGCACCCAGACACCCAGCTTTACTATCCTCATATATCAATTTCCCTTTATCACAAGTACTTCGCCCAGTCTGTCGATATCGACAGCAGGCTCCACTACCGCGTGGTTCAGCCCGCCCGAGCTGTCAGCGGAAATGCTTACGATGCTTCCCACCGCAAGCCCCGGCGGATATATGCCGCCCGAGCCGGAGGTCTCGATCTGGTCGCCGACGATCATGGTCGTCGTGCGGTCGAGGAAGCTCACCTTGCACTGCTGCTCCTTTGCAAGGTCATCATCGCCCTCGGCAAGCCCCGTGCCGCCTGTGCGTGTGACCCTTATGCCCACGGCTGCCGACGGCGCAAGGATCGTTTTCACTATCGAATACGCCGGTCCCGCCTCGGTGACCTTTCCGACCACGCCGTCGGGCGTAATAACGGTGTCTCCCTCGGCTATGCCGCTTAACGAGCCCTTGCCGAGCTCGATGAACTCGCAGTTATTCGTGCCCGAATACGAGATCACCCTCGCCGCGACGGTGTCAAGGGAGTCAAGCGAGTTTTTGAGCTCCAACAGCTCCTGGAGCCGCGCGTTCTCCTCTCGGTATGCCTCAATATCGCGGTTGCGGCGCTTCAGATCCGCATTCGCCGCCGCGAGCTTTTCGTTATCCTCCTTATACGCGCGCATCTCCCAGACAAAATCCACTCCGTTGCTGATCGACTGCGCTATATACGAAAACCCGTTTTTTATCGGGGAGAGCACGGAATTCACCGCCGCGCTGATCGGGTTTATCCCGGCAAAATGCTCGATCACAAAGCCCGACGCCGCGATGACAGCGACGACGACGAGCGCAACTCTCCACTTTTTATCAAACAGCTTCATAGATAAATTTCTTCCTTTACTTCTGCTTTCCTATAAGCGCGCGCGCATCGTCGAGCGCCTTGCCGGTGCCGACCGCGACGCAGTCGAGCGGATACTCGGCAACGAACGCCGGTATCTTTGTCACCTCGGTTATGAGCCGGTCAAGCCCGTTTATGAGCGCGCCGCCGCCGGTGAGCATTATGCCGCGCTCCATTACATCGGCGGCAAGCTCCGGCGGAGTATGCTCGAGCGTCATCTTCACCGCCTCTATCATCTCATCGATATTCTCCTTGATAGCCTCGCGGATCTGATCCTCTCTGATCTGCACGGTCTTGGGCAGTCCTGTTGACATATCTCTGCCGCGCACATCAAAGGTGCGCTCCTCGTTATCCTCATATGCGGAGCCGATGGCGATCTTTATCTCCTCCGCCATCTTGTCGCCTATGTTTATGCCTATGTTTTTCTTGAGATAGTTCACTATCGAGCTGTCCAGCGCATCGCCGGCGATACGGATCGACCTTGACGAAACGATACCGCCCATGGATATTACCGCGACCTCCGTAGTACCGCCGCCGATATCCACTATCATGCTGCCTGTCGCGCGGTATACCGGAAGCCCCGCGCCCAGAGCCGCCGCCATAGGCTCCTCGATGAGCCCGACCTCCTTTGCGCCCGCCGCGATAACGGCGTCCTCAACGGCATTTCTCTCGACCTCGGTAACGCCGGACGGGATGCAGACGATCACGCGCGGCTTTAAGAGACTGCCCGTCTCGGCGCGGCGCAGAAACTGCTTTATCATCTGCTGCGTGATGTCAAAATCCGCGATGACTCCGTCCTTCATCGGGCGTACCGCGATGATGTTCTCCGGCGTTCTGCCTATCATCTTGTTCGCCTCGTCGCCGACAGCCACGACCTTTCCGGTATAGCGGTCTATAGCGACCACCGACGGCTCGCGCACAACGATGCCCTTACCCTTTACATATACTATCGTGTTCGCTGTGCCGAGATCTATCGCCACATCCTTTGATAAAAATCCCATTTCTTTTTTCCTCCGAATATTTATATAAGCCTGAAGCCGAATTCATCCTCAAGCGTTTTTGCAAGCTCGCCGACCGGCAGCCCGACAACATTGAAATAGTCGCCGTTTATCTTATCCACCAGGAGCGCGCCGAGCTTCTGTATGCCGTATGCGCCCGCCTTGTCCATAGGCTCGCCGGTCTTTATATACCTCTCTATCCTCTCGTCTGACAGCTCGCGGAACGTGACCTCGGTACAAACGCTCTCACACACCGTCTTTCCGTCGTCAAGCCGCATAACGCAATAGCCGGTATACACCTTATGTGTAACGCCTGACAGCGAGCGCAGCATATCAAATGCGTGCTTCTTATCCTTCGGCTTGCCCAACACCTCACCGTCCGGACCGACAACGATGGTGTCGGCTGAGATCACGAGCCTGCCGCGCCGTTTTTCCAGCTTCTTCGCAGCAGCAGCCGCCTTCAGGAGCGCAAGCTCCTGAACATATATCCCGGGCGGCACGGTCTTGTCCGCCCTTGCCTCATCGGCATCGGACACGACCACTCTGAATTCCAGCCCCATTCTCGATAACAGTCTGCGCCGCCTCGGTGAAGCGGACGCGAGAATAATTTCCTTCACTTCTATTTAACTCCCCTTTTTAAATGCCCTCTGGTAAATGTGTTCGCCTCGGGCGTATCTGCTTTTATACCCTTGAGTGCATTTTTATACACACCTACTATTTTACCACATTGTGCGGAATTTTCAACAGTAAATTTCAATCTTATACAATTTATTTTGAGACCCTTTATCTCATCCATGATATCGGCAATGAATACCGGCTTTGAATTGAGCATTTCCGCGCGGCATGAGCCGGTCCCGCGGTCGCGGCATATGATCGGGAAGGTCATACCCTTTCTGTCGCGAAGCGAGTATATCTCCTTACCCGCCTGACAGAAGCCAGCCGCTTTTACCGGGCAGTTCCGCATCAGCATCAGCGGCAGTCTGCCGTAGCCGATGATCCCGGTCTCCATATCGCCGATATGCTCCGTTATATCCCTTATCTCATGGAGATTCAGCTCCGGCGAGAGAGTTACACACGAAAGCCCTTTAAGCTCCGCGGCTGTGAGAGAGTTAAACACATTAAGCCGCATATCACCGTATTTCGCGCGGCTGCCGTAAAACCTCAGCGCCGCCGGTGACGACACCGAAACGCTCTCGGTCGGTATTTCCTCCACACGGAAGATATCCGCGGTCCGCGTCACTATCTCCACGCCGTCCGCGTGCTTTATAAGCTCCGCCGCGACACACGGCTGAGCGTATATCCGCCTTATGCCGCCCGCTTTGAGCACAGCAAGCCCCTGATCGGCATTCTCGACCTCGGCGGTGAGATATATCTCTTTTTTCTCCGCCGCCCTGCCGAAGCGCAGCGGTATATCATTTATATTTTTTCTGTCCCTCCTCGCGCGCTGCGTCGATATTTCGGCGCACACGCTCCGGCGGACTGAATTTATCTCTTTTACCGGTATGGTTATTCCCTCGTCAAGCTCCGCGTTTATGTCCGCCGCGGTAAACGGCGTATCACCGAGCTTTTTGAGCTGCTCTGTGAGCCTTTCGCGGCTCATCGCGGTATTTTTTGCAGGCTCCGCCCTTACATCGCCGCAGCAGGTGACACAAAACCCATCCTCATCATAGGCTGTGACGCGCAGTACATCATCCCTTTTCAGCTCCGCGAAAATGCTTATCGGTATTTTCCGCACTATCTTCCCGTCCGCCCTCTGCTTCGCCTCGGGGGTATATACGCACTCCGCGGTATTCGCCGGAACATCGTGGGACATCATCGCCCTGCCGAGTCTGCCCGTCAGATACCCGTCGGTAAAGCCCGATCGCGAAAACGCGTCAAGAAGCTCCTTTTTATCACTGCCGCTCACCTTAGCGGGAGAATCGAGATATTTTCTGTATACGCCCGTCACCGCGCTCACATATTCAGCGCTCTTTAACCGTCCCTCTATTTTAAGCGACGCGACACCCAGCCTTTTAAGCTCAGGAAGCTGCTCTATGAGCGACATATCCTTCGGGCTCAGAAGATAAGCCTCCGCCTCCTTTTTCCCGCCGCGCATCAGCGCATACGGCAGCCTGCACGGCTGCGCGCAGCGGCCGCGGTTGCCGCTCCTGCCGCCTAACACGCTCGACATCAGGCACTGACCCGAATAGCACATACAGATCGCGCCGTGGACAAAGACCTCAAGCTCCGCCCGCGCGCCCTTTGCTATATGCCGAATCTCCGGAAGGTTCAGCTCGCGCGCAAGCACCACGCGCGAAAACCCGTGCTCCTCAAGATACCGCACACCGTCTGGCGAGGTGACGGTCATCTGCGTGCTTGCGTGCAGCTCTATCTCCGGCATTATACGCTTGATGTGCGCCGCAAGACCGATATCCTGTATAATGATCGCGTCCGCGCCGCACTCATATATCATCCTTGCCGTATCAACGGCGGCTCCGAGCTCATTCTCCTTTATGAGCGTGTTGAGCGCGCAATGCACCTTCACGCCGTAGACATGGCAGTACTCCACCGCCTCTTTCAGCTCATCATATCCGAAATTGCCCGCGCCCGCGCGCGCGGAAAATTCCAACGCGCCCAGATACACAGCGTCTGCGCCGGACTGCACCGCAGCCACAAGCTCGCGCATACCGCCCGCCGGGGCTAACAGCTCCATATCCGCCATTACTTGGATTCGAGCATATCAAGCAGCTCTTTTTCCCTCAGCGCAAAGTCGCTGCGCTGCTTTTTGATCTGATTTTCCTTTATGGTTATCTGCCCCTCTAAGAACTTGACCTTCTCCTCGGTCTCCGAAAGCACATTTGAGGTTATATCCAGCTCCTCCGCAAGCGATGCCGCCTTTTCAGCCGATGCCGCCTCGCTCTTTTTGAGCTCGTGCAGCTCGTCTGAAAGCTTCTTGTTCTTTGCCAGAAGCTCCGAAAGCTTTTCAGACGGCGCGTTTTGGCTCATCAGCTTGAAGTATTCATCACAGATATTGAGCGCGGCAAGCACGACGGGCTTTTCGCCCATAACATGGTTGCCCTCGCGCAGGACTGTCTCCACCTTTTCATTCACATAGTCGCAAAGGCTTTTGAGATATTCAACATCCTCGTCCGCAACTACCGTGTACACTCTTGAATTTATCCTTATGTTCAGTCTGTTCATAGCTTTATCCCTCCATTTATATACCCTGTGATGCTATCAGGGTCTCGTCTCTGGATATATAGTCCTTTATCCCGACAGAACCGAAGCTGTCCACGCGCCTGCCGTCCATCAGAAACTGCACCCGCGCGATAGATTCAAGCTCTGTCAGTGAGTTCACTATCGAATATATTACCAGCCTTTCATGCTCGTGGCTTCCGTCGTTCTCGGTCAGGAAGCTCGACTTAAAGTTCAGGAAGCAGTTGTTTCCCTCAACATTTACCGATAACAGCACCGTTTTCTTTGAGAGCAGCGGTACCATGCCGTCCACCTTCGGGCCCTTTATGAGCTCGTTTATTATGTACTGCTCTATCGGCTGCTGATCGGTCATCTTCACCGTTCTGTCCTCGCGCATGAGCTTGTCATTATCCGCGCCGAAATACAGCCTTACCCTGCGCATCTCGCTTATGTATTCCTCCGTTTCGAGGTTTATATCCAGCGCCGAGATGAAGCCCAGCTCCGAGCCTGACGGATCGGTTATCTTGTTGTTCTCCACCGTTACCTGGACAAGCCGCGCATGACCGGTCGAATACAGCGTCTTTACGACCGCATATACCGCAAGCACATTGCGGGTGCTGTCCGCGGTCAGAAACTTCTTTGAGAAATCGACCGTTATGTTACCGTCCTCAATAAGTATATGCCGTATCTCCGTTCCGCCGGGGATTATCCTGCTCCGCTTAGAGCCGGACGGCCGTCCCATGAGCTCTGACATTGTATTGCGGATCAGCTCATTCTCATCACGGTATCTTATAACATGCTGCTCCGCCTCGATGCCTGTTCCGTCGGCATTGAGGAAATACATATCGACCTGCTGTCTTGCCATGCTGCTGTCCCAGCTTATATAGTTCACGATCACGGCAACTATCGCGGCGATAATTGCTGCAATAATTATAAGGCTGATCACTCTTTTTCTTTTCATGACTGATCACCCTCTTCCTTCACCATCGGCAGCCTGATTATGAACCGGCTGCCGCCGAATTCTCCGTCGACGACCTCTATCGTACCGCCGTGAAGCAGTATCGCCTCCCGCGTTATCGCAAGCCCGAGTCCGGTGCCGCCCGTATCGCGGGCGCGGGAATCGTCGAGGCGGTAGAAGCGCTCGAATACCTTCGGCTTTTCCTCATCCGGTATGCCGGGACCGGTGTCCTCGACCTCGATGATGCAGACACGGTCGTTTGCGCGCAGCCGCGTTACCACTCTGCCGCCGGACGGGGTATATTTTATCGCGTTCTCCGCGATGTTATACACGCTCTCGTACAGCTTGTCGTAATCGACCACATTATATATCTCATTCTCCGCCGCATCAAAGCTCAGCCTTATATTCTTCTCGTCCGCTATCTTTTTGAGCGACCTCATCACGCCCCCGCAGAGCGCGGTTATGTTCACGCGGCTCGGATTCAGCTTGTTCGCCGCGTCGAGCCGGCTAAGCGTCAGGAGCTTATCTATAAGGCGCGTGAGCCGGTCTATCTCGCCGGACATGTCGCCTAAAAACTCGCGCACCGTTGCCATATCCGGAGCATCCGCCTGGACAAGGCTGTCGCACAGGAGCTTGATAGCCGCCATAGGCGTTTTCAGCTCATGCGACACATCGGAAACAAAGTGCTTCCGCTTTTCATCGAGCGCGTTGAGCTCGTCGCACATCATGTTGAGCGCTTCGCCCATCTGCACAATCTCCCTCAGACCCTGCACCTTCGCCCTGCGGCTGAAATCGCCGCGGGAGATCGCCTGCGCGACCTCGACGAATTCCGAGATCGGCTGCGTGAAGATATAGCTCGCACCCACGCTCATGAGCACCGACAGGAAGAGGATGACTATACAGAACACGATAAGGCTCGTCCTTATCGTCGCTACCGTCTCACCTATGGACGAGACATTCTCCGCAAGATACACGCCGCCGACTATCTCGCCGGATACCTCAACCGGCACCGATACGGTGAGCGTGTCGCCGCTGTCTGCGGCAAATGCCGAATTCGCCTGCTCTCCGTCAAGGGCGCGCTTTAAGACATCGCGCATGAACACCTTGCTGCGCATGTTCGACTCGGAGTTGTTGTCATACAGCACATTATATGTGGTGTTCGTGACAACGCCGCGGATGTTCGTGCCCGCAAGCTGTCGCTCGGTTATATCCTGTATCCTCAGGCTCATGAGGTTCTCGTCGCGCATATCCCACATATCCGATACCGTCTGAGAGATTATGTTCGCCTTGGAATACAGCGCTGTGCGCTTTTCCGAATACAGGTTGTCCGAAAGTATCCCTAAGATATACACGCACATCAGCACAAGGGTTATGAGCGTTACCGCGACATAGGTCGCGACCATAACTATACGCAGATTATGCGTGAGCGAATAGAACAGGTGCCGTAAGCCTGAAAATATGTTTTTACGCTTCTTTATAATAATAGCCTACACCCCATTTTGTTTTCAGATACCGCGGCTCCGCCGGGTTGTCCTCGAGCTTTTCCCTGAGACGGCGCATATGTACATCTATCGTGCGCTCCTCGCTCGGATAGCCCTTGCCCCAGAGCAGCTCCAGAAGCTGCTCGCGGGTATATACCGTGTCCGGATGCTTTAACAAAAGCTCCAGAAGATCAAATTCCTTACTTGTCAGCTCCACGCTCCTGTTGCCGGTGGAGGCGCGGCGGAAGTTGTAATCGAGCGATATGGCACCCGATACCAGCACATTGCCCTGATCCGCTCCATGCGCAGACGACGGCCCCCTGCGCCTCAGGATGGCCTTTATCCTTGCCGTTACCTCGCGGATATTGAACGGCTTCGTGATATAATCATCCGCGCCGTATTCGAGTCCCAATATCTTATCTATATCCTCGCTCTTGGCTGTGAGCATTATGATGGGCACATCCGAAAATTTGCGTATCTCGCGGCATGCGCCGAAGCCGTCGAGCCGCGGCAGCATGAGATCGAGAAGGATGAGGTCAATGCTGTCATCATGGGCGAGCCGCACCGCCTCCTCACCATCGAACGCGGTCACGACCTGATATCCCTCCTGCTCCAGATTGAACTTCAGCCCCTTTACCAATAGCTTTTCATCATCGACAACTAATATCTTCATAATATACTCCATTCCGTTATGATAATACTACTCCATGATATAATTATACCAGTATTCCAAAAAAATTTCTACAGTTTTCAGAAATTTTTTAATAAAAATTTATGTAAAATACTATTGATATTTTCTGTCGGTTTTTGTATAATATAAAATATATACTTAATGGAGGATAATATATGGATAATATAAAAAAATTGACCGCGCTGCTCGCCGCGCTCCTCATATCCGCCGGCTGTGCGGCACCGGCACTCGCGGCACCGACAGAGGCGCCGACAGAGGCGGCTCAGACCGAGTCTGCGGAGGATACCGGGCAGTCAGCCGCAGACGCATATCTTGAGGATCCGCAGCTCACGGCGCCCAACACCGAGCATTCCGGCGCGGCGCTGCTCATGGAGATGAAGACCGGACGAACGCTCTACAGCAAGAACGCCGACGCGAAGATGTATCCGGCAAGCACAACGAAGATGATGACCGCGATACTCGCGCTTGAGAGCGGACGGATGACAGAGACCGCCACGGCGACCTATGAGGCGCTTCAGTCGATAACCCTTGAGGATTCGCACATGGGCATACTCGTCGGCGAGGAGCTGAGCATGACCGATCTTCTGAACGGAATGCTCGTATACAGCGCCAACGACGCGGCAAATGTTATCGCGGTGCATGTTGGCGGCTCTATAGACGCGTTTGTGGACATGATGAACGCCAAGGCTCAGGAGCTGGGCATGACAAACACTCATTTTCAGAACCCCTGCGGTGTGCATGACGATAACCATTACACCACCGCGAACGACCTCGCGACGCTCGCGCGCTACTGCATGAGGAACGAGACCTTCCGCAGCATCGTCGCTCAGCCGACATACCATATCGCGCCGACAAACAAGTACGCATTAGACCGTTATCTTCCGGCAACGAACCTGTTCCTGTCGACGGCGCGCAGCTCGTACTATCTGTATAAGCCCTGTAACGGTATCAAGACCGGAACGACCGATGCGGCGGGGCACTGCCTTGTAGCATCGGCACAGCATAACGATATGGAGCTGCTCTCGATCACGCTCAAATGCGATGACGAGGATATGAAAACAAAAGCTTATTCATATAATGTAGCGAGAAACCTCTTTGATTTCGGCTTCAACAACTATGAAACAAAGTCGATAATCTCCGCAGGAAACATCGTGACCGACTCAAGAGTAAATGAAGCGAAGGACGATAAGCGCGTCACACTGACAGTCGATGCCGACATCACCGCGCTGGTGCCGAACGGCGGCGATATCTCAGACAAGATCGAGGTAGTCACAGACATACCGCAGGATCTGACGGCTCCTATACAGAAGGGCTCGACGATAGGCACAGTGACCTATATGTATAACGGCAAGGATCTGGGAACGGCGAACCTGATCGCATCAAACGATGTTGAGCTGGATATGCTCAAGCACATATTCTTTAAGATACTGAAGGTGGTCACAAGCCCGCTGTTCTTCATACCGGTGATAGTGCTTATAATAATCGCGCTGATCGCGAGAGCGTCAAAGCAGCGCAAGGAAAGAAAGAAGCGCCTGCAGCAGATAAGACAACGCAGAGAGGCCGAGGAGGCGCGCAAGATCGGAAAGACGGACAGGATATCGCGTAATGTTGAACGCAACCGCGCAAGCGGCAAGGGCGGCAACTCACGATATTCCGATGAAAGAAACAACAGAAAATGATCAAGAACAAAAATTCACCCCTCCGCATTTGCGGAGGGGTGATCTTTTTATTCATTATCCAACCAGGTTGAACAGTATCTGAGCTGCCTGAGCTCTTGTAGCATTCTCAAGCGGAGCAAATTCTGTGTCGGATTTGCCGCTCATAGCGCCCGCCTTGACGAGCTGCTCAACAGCCTCAGTCGCGTATGAAGCGATCCTGCCGCCGTCAGCGAAGCCGAGCATCTCTCTTACAGCTGTAAGATCCTTGCCTGCCGTGAGTGCCGCTCTTGCGACCATGACAGCCATATCCTGTCTTGTGATCAGAGCGTTCGGCTCGAATACGCCGCTCGCTGTACCCTGGATTATACCGAGGTTATAGGCTGACTCTACGAACTGGAAGTACCACTCGCCTGTCGGCACATCATTGAAGCTGGAGGTAGTATATGCATCCGATGAAAGACCGAATGCGCCCATGAGCATCTTTGCAAACTCTGCTCTTGTAACAGTGTCGTTCGGATAGAACTCAGTATCCGACTTACCGTTTACAACGCCCGCCTTTGCAAGACCGTTGATAGCGTCTCTTGCCCATGCCGCCTTGGATATATCTGTGAACAGATCGTTCGCTGCCAGAGCCTCCTCCTGGAGTCTTGCAACTGTCTCCGAAGCGCTGCTGTTATTCGCGGGAGCTGAAACGGCCGATGCCGGTGTTGAGATCGTGCTGGAGCTTGTGCCCTTATTGATCGTGCCTGTTGACGATGCGGTACCACCGCCGCCGCCACCGCCGCCACCGCCGGTGCTATTGCCCGGTACAGTCACCTTGAATTGAGCGGTATCGCTCGCGCTGCCGCTGATGATATCTGCAGCGAGAGTAACTGTTCTTGTTGTTGACGGTCTTGTCAGCTTACCGGTATTGGAAATAGTTGTCGGCGCGCTCGATGTCCATTTGAATTCCGAGCCAAAGTATCCGTCTGTCGGAAGAGTGATATTCGATGATGCTGATGCGGGGATATTAAAGTTATCCTCATAAGCCGCGTCGTAACGGACTCTGTACTTACCCATTGTAGCATCGCCGCTCGT
>CAMNAT010000016.1 GCA_946531785.1 uncultured Oscillospiraceae bacterium | reverse complement strand
TGACAGTCCCCCCGTGACAGTCCCCGTGACACACTCGTGCCGCATTGTCACATAAAATCGAACAAAGTCACTTGACAAGTCTTTTTTTACATTATATAATATTTATATACATTCAATATACAGAAAATATTGGGAGGAAATAATATGAATGTGAAGTATTTCAGAAAGCCGCTTGCGGCGTTTGCAGCTGCGGCGGTCGCGTTCGGCGGCGCGGGTATTCAGCCGCTGTCAACGCTGCTCGGCACAACGGCGAGCGCGTGGGACTATGAGACTAACACAGGCGGCTTCAAGTACATCAATAGACGATGGGACGATACATCAAAGCAGGTCATAAGAGAAGAGGTCAATTACGGCGGTAAATACACCACCCTGTCATATCTGAACGGTCTTCCTACCGACCACATTGTTCTCTTCGGACTGCCGGAATATGCAAAACAGGTCGAGACAAACTGGTATGTAGCATCCGAAAGCCTGACGCTAAGCAGCAGAATGCAGGTCACGGGAACGGTCAATCTTGTTATTCGTGACGGTGTTACCATAACTTGCAATGACGGCATACTCTGTCCATCCGGCAGTGCGCTCAATATCTATTTTCAGTCGCAGGAAACGGGCAAGCTGATAGCCAATGCCGATACCGACAATAACGCTGCTATCGGCGGCAACGATAAAGAATCGGGCGGTACTATCAGGATATTCGGCGGAAGCGTAACGGCGGACGCGCACGATCATGGCGGCGACGACGCGGCAGGCATTGGCGGCGGCTGTTCCGGCAATGGCGGCACTGTGGAGATATACGGCGGTACGGTCATTGCTAAGGGCGCCAATATCAATGAAGACGGCGGTGCCGGCATAGGCGGTGGAGATGAAGGCAGCGGCGGTACAGTCCGCATCTACGGCGGTACGGTCATCGCGACCGGCGGCCCTGACGGCGCGGGCATAGGCGGCGGCGATGGCGGCAGCGGCGGCACTATAGAAATATACGGCGGCAACATTACCGCGTCATCCGCAACAGACGGCGCAGGAATCGGCGGCGGCGATGGCGGCAGCGGCGGAAATATCACCATAGGCGGCGGTACAGTAAACGCGACCGGAGGACCTTACGCGGCAGGAATCGGCGGCGGTGATGTTGACGCGACCGGCGCAGACGGCGGAATTATAAAGATCACCGGCGGAAACGTTACAGCGCAGGGCGGCAGATATGGAGCCGGGATCGGCGGCGGCGAAGCCGGAGGCGGCGGAAATATCACCATAAGCGGCGGCACAGTGACCGCAACGGGCGGAGAAAAATCTGCCGGGATCGGCGGCGGCGACGACGGCAGCGGCGGCAGCATCACTATAACCGGCGGTACAGTGACCGCAACAGGCGCCTCGGAGGCCGCGGGCATAGGCGGCGGCGAGGAGAGATCCGGCGGCACGATCAATATCAGCAACGGTGAAGTTCACGCTACGGGCGGCAGTCACGGCGCAGGAATCGGCGGCGGCTACAAGGCGACCTGCGGTACGGTCAACATCAGCGGCGGTACAGTTGAAGCGATCGGATGGAACGGCGGCGCAGGTATCGGCAACGGAAGAGAGAACCCGGATTCCGACGATCAGAAGATAACCATCTCCGGCGGTGATATTACGGCAAGATCCGAAGGCGACAGCAAAAACATCATATCCGATCCTGCCGGCGGCGCGGGAATCGGCGGCTCGAACGGCGGTTTGAACGAAAAGCTTGAGATCACGATAACCAACTGTGATAAGATACGCGCGAACGGCGGTCTCGGCGGCGGCGCGGGCATCGGCGGCGGCGTCGGCGGAAGAAGCGGAAAGATCACGATAAATGGCGGTGCTGATATCAAAGCCGAAGGCGGTACCGGCGGCGGCGCGGGTATCGGCTCGGGATCTAAATGTGAGCAGCAAACCGGAAAAACAGTTGATGTCACGATAAACGGCGGCAATATCCATGCGATCAGCGGTTTTGGCAACGCGTACAATTCCAGAGCACAGAGTTATTATTTTTACCCCGGACCCGCTATCGGAGCCGGAGGCGTCTATATGTATAGCCCATCATTGTCTGATCCACAGGAAAACACCTATTCATATTTTAATGGTGATATAAGCTTGAACGGCGGTAATGTTCATCTGGAAACCAAAGGGCTGGGAGGTGGATACACCGGAGGGGACAACAATTATACCCTTATAGGAGCTACATCCCGCACCTCTCTCAAAGGGGTCACCGGAAAGGTCTATTTCCGCGGCGCAACAGTGGATATGGCTACATTGACTGATATAAGCGACCCGGTCTCTTACGATGTTTACCAGCCTGATTCTGTAAGAGCAAGCGATATTATCTTTGAGGGATGCCAGCGTGTCGATTACACGACCGGATCGATCGGCCCCTCCGAGAATGCTGTTGCGGTCGCTGATGAAAGCAAGTCCAACAGCAGAAAGAAGATCTTCAGCAATCCACGCGTTTATAGCGTTAAGGTCAGTCCCTGTATTGAGCATAAATGTATCTATACATCGACCGACACGAAGCACAGCGGAGTATGCGAATACTGTGGGAATAGTATTGAGGAAGACCATTTCTACGGTGAGCCGGTATGGACATGGAGCAAGGATAATTTATCGATAACAGCTGAATTTAAATGTATATGCGGTCATGAGGAATCAGTTCCGGCAACGGTAAAGAGCGAGCAAAGCGATAATCTGATCACATACACACTTGAGGCTGAGTTCAAAGACCAGACCTATACGAAGGAATATAAGGTCACTCCCTGTAGTGAACATAAATATACCTATATATCGACCGACACGAAGCACAAGAAGGTGTGCGAAGTCTGCGGTAATAGTGTTGAGGAAGACCATATCTATGACGAGCCGGTATGGACATGGAGCAAGGATAATTTATCGATAACAGCTGAATTTAAATGTATATGCGGTCATGAGGAATCAGTTCCGGCAACGGTAAAGAGCGAGCAAAGCGATAATCTGATCACATACACACTTGAGGCTGAGTTCAAAGACCAGACCTATACGAAGGAATATAAGGTCACTCCCTGTAGTGAACATAAATATACCTATATATCGACCGACACGAAGCACAAGAAGGTGTGCGAAGTCTGCGGTAATAGTGTTGAGGAAGACCATATCTATGACGAGCCGGTATGGACATGGAGCGGGGATCATTCATCGGCAACAGCCGAATTTAAATGTATATGCGGTCATGAGGCATCAGCTCAGGCAACGGTAACGCGCGAGCAAAACGGTGATCTGATCACATACACAGCTGCGGCCGAGATCGCAGGCAAGACCTTTACGGGAAAATATGAAGAGTATTTAGAGTATGTTACAGGTAATCCGATCCAATATCAGATAGCGTCATTTGACGAGACAACCGGTAAGGTCACTGAAAGACCGGCAGATATAAGTGATTATTTCAGGCTTCACGACACGACAAATTCGTGGAAAGAAGGCACATATGCCCTTAAGAGCGATGTGACCGTCAAGGATAAGATAACCGTTTCCGGCAATGTAGACCTGATCCTATGTGATGGCGTGCAGCTCACGGCAGAAAATGGGATCGTGGTAGGTGATGGCGGTCACCTGAACATATATGCGCAAGAGAACGCCACAGGCAGGCTGGTCGCACGCGGAGCAAACGGCGGCGACGGCGAAGGCGGCAGCGATGGTATTGAGGGAAATGTCACGATACACGGCGGAACTATCGACACCAACGGCGGCAACGGCGGCAACGGCGGCCACAGCGTCCTCGGCGGCTTGGCTTTTTCAGATGATATCAATGACGTCAAAGGCGGCAACGGCGGCAACGGTATTGAGGGAAATATCCTGATCTATGGCGGAACACTCGGCATCAGCGGCGGCAATGGCGGCAACGGCGGTGTGACAATTTCTGTAAATGATATCAGTGCCGGCGACGGCGGCAACGGCGGCAGCGGTATTGAGGGAAATATCCTGATCTATGGCGGAACGCTTGACATCAGCGGCGGCAACGGCGGAGATTGCGTGGATATTACAGAATATCAAAACCACGGCAGGAACGGCAATAAGGGCGAAAACGGCGCAGCTATCTCAGCAACAAGGGCAGAGCTATCCGGCACACCGACCTTTACAAACGGCGACCCGTTCACACTCGTTTCGGCAAAGGCTGCGACCTACACCGAAAACGGCAATATTGATTATTACGCTGCGACAAACGGAGCAAGCTACAGCAAGGAAGGCAATGTTTATACACCTATTTCGCTTGACGAGGTCATTATCCCGATGCTCGAGCCGGTCGCGGAAGTATCAGCCGGAAGCCTTGACAAGGTACGCACATTCAGCAACGGTTCAGACAAAGACACTGGCAACGCTGTAACTGCGGCGGTGCTTACTGTAAATGTAATGAATGTGTCAACAAAGATAGCGGTCACATACGGCGAAAAGACAATAAGCACTAACACAAGTATAATGGGCGATGTCGCTATAGGCGTAATAGTAGATGCGACTAATGACCTGAAGCTTTCAGACTTCAGGGTAGAAGCATTTGTTGAATAATGGAGGTAAAACAGAATGAAAGAATATACAAAACCAAATATGAACATAGCAAGATTCAGCGTGACGGACATTGTAACGACATCCGATAAATTTAATGAGGATCCGACCAAAATGAATATTGAAAACGCGCAGAAATACCTGCAGAGCACCGGCGGGAATCCGAAAACCGTTATGGACTTCACCGATCAATAAAGTACAATCAGGGGCTGTATCAAAACCATCATGGTAATGATTGGTTTTGATACAGCCCCATTGTGATTTACTGAGCTGTAGCTTATTCAGCAGCCATGAATATGAAGGATGACGGCTTGCCGTCCTCTTCAAAGTTGAAGTTGAAGTTGTTGCCGTTGGTCTTATACTGATCGTATGCGAGCATTGTTTCGGTCTTTCTTGCGCCGGCAAAGTCCGTTGCTGCGTCCGGATCGCCGTAAAGCTTGATGATCTCGTCATATGTGCTCTTTTCGGTAGCGCCGCCCGGGAATACAACTGTTGTGTCGGGAGCAACTGAGAATGTGAACTGCACGCCCATGAGCCTGCACTTTGAAAGGGGCTGTGCCGCCGACGTGTCGGGGTTATAAACGCCTCTTATAAAGAATTTGTCTGAATCAGACTTCTTTATTGCAATGCTGCCGGTCTCCGCCTTCAATTCACCTGCCGCGTACTCAGTCGCGAGCTTATCCTCCGCTATCGTCCAGCCGTCAGCTAAAAGATCGGCTATCTCGATCGGGAAGGTGTACTCCTTGCCGTCGATAACAAGAACGCTTGTTGTGAGCTCAGGCGCTTTTGCGTCCGCCTTTGCCTCTGTCTTTGTCTCTTCCTTTGCCGCGGGCTGCTCGGTCGCTGTGCTTGCGGGCTTGCTGCCGCCGCAGCCGGTAAGGGCTGTCGCGCTCAATACGAGCGCTGCAAAGATCGTTAAAAACTTCTTCATAATAGATCGCCTTCTTTCATGATAAATTTGATAGCTTTATATTATCACAGTTATATATGATTGTCAAGATATTCTTTCCGTCCGGTCTCGTAGAGGTTGTTTCCGTAGCTGTCGATAACGACAACGAGCGGCATATCCTCCACATAGAGCTTCCGGAGCGCCTCCGCGCCGAGATCCTCATAGTCGACTATCTCAGCGCTCTTTATGCATTTTGCGAGCAGCGCGCCCGCGCCGCCTATCGCGCCGAAGTAGACGCCGGAATACTTCTTCATGGCGTCTATGACCTCTTCAGATCGCGCGCCCTTGCCGATCATGCCGCGCGCTCCGACCGACAGCATCGTCGGCGCGTACGCGTCCATGCGGTAGCTGGTCGTGGGGCCTGCGGAGCCTATCACCTTACCGGGCTTTGCCGGAGTGGGGCCGACATAGTAGATCGTCGCGTCCTGCGGGTCTATCGGCAGCTTCTCGCCGCGCGCAAGTGTCTCGCACATCCTTTTATGCCCTGCGTCGCGCGAGGTGTATATAACGCCTGTGAGATACACATTATCTCCGGCATGAAGTGTTTTTGCAAGCTCCTCGGTGAGGGGCAGTTTTATATGCTTATCCATTATAGTACCTCTGATTTGTGGCGCGTTACATGACAGCTCATGTTCACCGCGCACGGAAGTCCGGCGATATGCGTCGGCATGACCTCAATATTCACGCCTATCGCCGTTGTCCTGCCGCCGAAGCCCTGCGGGCCTATGCCGAGCTCGTTGATCTTATCGAGCATTTCTTTTTCTAAGTCCGCATAGAACGGGTCGGGATTCTCCGAATCGAGCGGGCGCAGCAAGGCGCGCTTTGCAAGCTGCGCGCACTTGTCGAAGGTACCGCCTATGCCTATGCCTAAGACCATCGGGGGACATGGGTTGGGTCCCGCCTTTTCCGCGGTCTCTAAAATGAACTGCTTAACGCCCTCAAGCCCTGCCGACGGCGCGAACATCCTTATCGCGCTCATGTTCTCCGAGCCAAAGCCCTTCGGCGCTACCGTTATCTTTACCTTATCGCCCGGAACGATATCGACGGTTATCGCCGCGGGTGTGTTGTCGCCGGTATTTACGCGGTTTATGGGGTCACGGACAACGGATTTCCTGAGATACCCGTTTGTATAGCCGCGGCGCACGCCCTCGTTTATCGCCTCATAGAGATCGCCGCCGGATATATGCACATCCTGACCAAGCTCGATGAACACGCAAGCCATGCCGGTATCCTGACATATCGGCACCTGCTCCGCCGCGGCTATCTCATAATTGTCTATTATATTTTTCAGCACGGTCTTTGCCACCGCGCCGTCCTCCTCGTCGTAAAACCGCGCAAGCGCGCATTTCACATCCTCGGGAAGATATTCGTTTGCTTCGATGCACATGCGCTCTATCGTGTCGGTGATGAGCGCCGCGCTTACCTCTCTTATGCTCATATCCTTGCCACGCCCGTTTTGCGTGCCGCCTCGGCAACTGCCTCGGCTACCGCCTTGCCCACGCGCTTATCGAACGCCTTCGGGATGATGTATTCGGGGCATAGCTCCTCGTCGGAAACGAGCGATGCTATCGCGTATGACGCGGCAAGCTTCATTTCCTCGTTTATGTCGCTCGCTCTCACATCCAACGCGCCGCGGAAGATGCCGGGGAACGCAAGAACGTTGTTTATCTGGTTCGGGAAATCCGATCTGCCCGTTCCGACAACTGCCGCGCCTGCCTTTATGGCAAGGTCGGGCATGATCTCGGGAACCGGGTTCGCCATCGGGAACACGATAGCCTTATCCGCCATGGATGCGACCATCTCCTCGGTAACAAGTCCCGCTACCGATACGCCTATAAGCACATCCGCGCTCTTCATAGCGTCCGCGAGCGAGCCTGTCTCCTTGCCGCGGTTTGTGATGAGACTTATCTCCTTATGCGCGGGATTCAAGCCCTCCGCGCCCTCGCAGATGATGCCGTTGCGGTTGCACATAAGTATGTTCTTAACGCCTAAGCGCATAAGGTGCTTTGCTATCGCAACGCCCGCCGAGCCTGCGCCGGACATAACTACCTTTAAGTCCTCCGGCTTCTTGTTAACTATCTTCAATGCGTTTATGAGCGCCGCCGCAACGACTATCGCCGTTCCGTGCTGGTCGTCATGGAAAACGGGGATATCGCAGAGCTCCTTTAACCGTCTCTCTATCTCAAAGCAGCGCGGTGATGCTATATCCTCCAGGTTTATGCCGCCGAAGCTGCCGGAAATGTTGTAGATAGTCTTAACTATCTCGTCAACATCCTGTGTCTTTATACAGAGCGGGAACGCGTCAATATCTGCGAATTCCTTGAACAGCACGCACTTTCCCTCCATTACGGGCATACCTGCCTCAGGGCCTATGTCGCCGAGACCCAGTACCGCCGAGCCGTCTGTAACGACGGTAACGAGGTTCCAGCGGCGCGTCAGCTCATATGACTTGTCTGGATCGTCCTTGATCGCAAGACAGGGCTCCGCAACGCCGGGTGTGTATGCTACCGAAAGATCGTCGCTGTTCTCTACCTTTGCGCGGGCGACCACCTCGATCTTTCCCTGCCATTCCTTGTGCTTTTCCATAGCCTTCTGCTTTATATCCATTGTGTTCTCCTTTACCATTTTGATTTTTTCGGGTACGGGCATTTACCGTCAGCGAGCAGCGCGCGTACCGCGACAACGCAGCCGCAGAGCATACAGGTCGAGCCGTATTCGAGCTTTTCGCAGCCGCCGCAGATGCCGAGCCGCCGTTCGTATTCATCATCGGGAACGAGCCTCACGCCGCGCATGGCGCGGACATCGCTCACCATCTTTTCTATATCCTCGCCGCTGAGGACTGTTTTCAGCCCGCAGCGCTTGCATTTCGCCATTTTATTTAAGCGTTATCGCCGCTATGCTCATCTTCGGCACAGTTACCTTTACCGTGCTGCCGGAAAGCTCCGCGTTAAGCGCCTGCGGGCGTATCTTATCCGGCTCGTCGAAGGTGTTCACATCGCACATATTGCCGGATGTGAGATATTCCGCTGCAACCGATGCAAACGCCTTGTCAAGCTCTATTTCAAGCTCCTCGTCATCTGTAAGGCTCGTGTTCGCTATGGTTATAGTCACCGCGCCGTTTTTCTCCGATGCGGAAAGGCTGAGCTTGGGGATCGCGCCCCTCTTTGTATCTATCGACTTCGCATCATATGACGCATCCAAAAGCTCCGCGTCCTGATGCCCCTTCATCATCTTAAAGAGGTAGTATGTAGGCGTTACCGTCATGCGCTCGCCCTCGGTGAGCACCATCGACTGCAGAACATTTACCATCTGCGCGATGTTTGCCATCTTCACGCGGCGGTTCGCGTTGTGGAACATGTGAAGTATAAGCATACCCGCTACCGCGTCGCGCATGGTATTCTGCTGATACAGGAATCCGGGGTTAGTGCCCGCCATTACCTCGAACCAGTTGCCCCACTCGTCAACGATAAGGTCAACCTTGCCGTCAGGATCTGTGCTGTCCATAACTGCTATCTGGTCGCGCAGTCTCTTCTGCATGAGTACGACATCCGCCATGTTGTTGTACCAGCCGTCAGCGTCAAACACAATGCTGTCGCCTCTATTGTCCCAGCCGTCCTCAAAGGTGTAGTTGTGCCATGAGATACCGTCCATGAACTTGCCGGCGTTCTTCATGACCGTTTCCGTCCACTGGGTATCGTCTGAGTTCGCGCCGCAGCCGATCTTATATATCTTCTGCTTGCTTCTTATAAATGTGGAGAAGCGTCTGTAAAGATCGGAATAGTATTCGGGGCGCATGTTTCCGCCGCAGCCCCAGTTCTCGTTGCCTATGCCTAAAAAGCTCAGCTTGAACGGCTCATCATCACCGTTTGCGCGGCGCTCGTTCGCTAAGGGCGAGTCGCCGTCAAAGGTCATGTACTCCACCCAGTCGCGCATCTCCTGAACTGTGCCGGAGCCGACATTCGCGTTCACATATGCTTCGCAGCCGAGCTGGCGGCAGAGCTCAAAGAACTCGTGCGTGCCGAAGTGGTTGTTCTCGACCACGCCGCCCCAGTTGGTGTTTACCATGTACGGGCGGTTTTCCTTCGGGCCTATGCCGTCGCGCCAGTGGTAGTCGTCTGCAAAGCAGCCGCCCGGCCATCTGAGGACGGGGATATCAAGCTCCTTGAGAGCCGCAATAACATCGTTTCGCATCCCGTTCGTGTTGGGGATGTCGGGATCATTTCCTACATATAATCCCTCATATATACATCTGCCAAGATGCTCGGCAAACTGACCGTATATATATTTGCTTATCTTACCCTTTTTCCTTTGGGTATTTATCATTACCTTTGACATACTATTTTTCCTCCGGAAATATAAATTACAAACTGTAATTTAGCATATAATTTACCGCTTGTCAAGCCCTTTTTTAAATATATTTTTGTGTCATGATATTTTGCCGGGAGCTTGTGAATTTTGCGGCTTTTACGAAAGTCCGGACTATCATACCGGAGCAAATTTTCAGTCCAGCTTGCTGATGATCCTTCTCATTTCCTTTTTTGTGAGCTTAGAGGTGTTGCCCATGACAACGACCGCTGTATTTGAGCTTACAAATGTTTTTTGAGCAAGCTCTCTGAGCTCTCGCTCAGTAATGCTTTTAAATCCTTTTATCCTATCTTCTATAGAGAACGGCGGTGTGCCGCTGAAAGCGCTCCACCCGATCTCATCATTTAAGGCTATTGGATCCTCAAGCAGATACCAGATATTCTCTGTGAAGTACGGCATATTGCTCTCTGTCAGCTCACGGGAAATATGCTTTTTGATCCGGTTAAGAAGCTCTACGATCTCCTCTGTGCATTTGTAGAGTTTTTTCTTATCGATCGAAAAGATAATGCTCAACACCGATTTGCAATTATATATGTCTAGCGTGGAATAAATATCATAAACCAAGCCCATATCCTCTCTTATGCTATCGGGGAGTACCGAGCCCGTTCCGCCGCCGAGGATAGAATTGAGCAGGCTTGCAGCCTCAACATTACTGTTATCAATGTCAAAGGAAATGTTCACATCGACATAATCCCAGCCGCGATCAATATAGCAGATGTCGGGCTTACGCTTCGTCATAACCGGTGAGAGGCAGGGCTTTTCAGATATATCACCGGCTGTTTGGACTTCGCTTGTTTTATAAATGGCTTCCTTGATATTCTCTTCGGTTATGTTCCCCGTCACCACAAGCGCGATGCTGCCTTTGCAGAAGCATTCTCGCTTATACTGCGTGAGCTGCTCCGGTGTTATATCCGATATGGTATCGGGTCTGCCGAGTATCGGCATGGAAAGACAAGAGCCCTTCCAGACGAGTTCATCCACATACGGTGTTATACTCATGTAGGGTTCTTTTGAGCAGATCTCATTCAGAATGATATGCTTTTCGGCTGAAACTTGTTCTTCTGTCCAGTCATAGGTGGTCAGGATCCTTTTAAAGAACTCAAGCCCGTAACTGAAATATGCAGGCCGTACCTTCATTGAGAATTTAAGCATTTCTTTATAGGTACAGCCGTTAAGCGATGTACCGAGCCTGTTCATATTATGATATATCTCCTTTTGCCCCCAGTCTCCCAGCTTGCGAAAATGCAAATGCTCCAGCAAATGGGTAATACCGTTGTTTGCTTCGGTCTCATTTTTAACACCGGTATTCACATATAGCCCGAATGCAACAGAATAGCTGTTGGGCAGCGGATAGAAATATATCTTTATTCCGTTTGGCAGGTCGTGTATCTGCATCCGATCACCTTCTTTTGCTTGTTCACTGTATTAATGGTGCAATCACATTCTTGATACATTGAGCTTTGCCATAAGTGCATCCTGCAGGACGCGCGATACATTTATACCGGCTTTTTCTGCTTCATAATCGAGCCAGCCGGGTAATGCAACATTTCTTCTTACTGTTTTTGTATTCACCTTACGGCGGTATTCTGAAAAATCAACATCAACATATGTCATTATGCCCTGTGTAAAATCTACTATATCAGTATCGGCACCGGCAAGCTCAAAAGCGTGCTCTCTTGAAGAAGGCTCAGGGATCTTTTCATCATGATCCTCCATTGATATGCCTGCTGCGCCTATTGCGTCTCTTGCCATTTCGATAGCATCGGCAAAGCTTGTGCCCTCTGTCAGTATTTCCATATCAGGCACATTCACAAGGAAATCTTCTCCATCGCGTACAATAAATACAGGGTAAACTTGTTTCATAATAATCCCCACTTTATAACATTTTTAAATTATTATACACAACAATTACACACTTGTCAACAGCTATTACTGTAAAAAAACTACGGGCTGCCGAAACAGCCCGCAGTTTGCGGTAAATATTTGTTTATTTATTCAAGAATTCCGTAAGTCTTGCTACCTCGATGCCGCCGAGCATTACTATGCCGGTGCCGTGAGTGTCGTTGAGGTTCCAGCCCAGCTCATACTTGTAGTAGTCGGGGATGAACGAGAACTCCGAGCCGCGGCATACGCCGTACACGTTGCCGTCGCTGTCAACGCTCGTCTTGGTGATAGCCTCCCAGCCCTTATACACAGCCTTGACATACTTCTCCGGGTTCTTCAGCCAGCCGTAGCGGATGCCGCGTGAGAAGGCGTATATGAACATGGATGTGCAGGAGGTCTCGGGATATGACTCCCAGTCGGTTATTACCTGATGCCACATACCGTCCGGATCCTGCAGCCTCAGATAGCCCTCGCATACCTCGTTTAAGAACTCGATGAGGTCTGCGCGCTTCGGGTGATCCTCGGGAAGCTCCGCCAGAAGCTCTGTCAGCGAGAACGCTACCCAGCCGTTGCCGCGTCCCCACGGAACGCCTGTCATCGTGTCGTACTTGAAGTCGTAAACATGCGACATTATCTGCTTATCCGGCATATAGAGCAGCTTCTTGAAGCCGAAGAACTGGTTTGCCGCGTCATCGGCATACTTTATATCGCCGGTGAACTTGTAATAACGGGTGAGGAACGGTACGCTCATATAGAGGTCGTCCGCCCAGAGAGTCTGGTTATGGAAGTGATGCATAAGCTCCTTGCGGAAGAATGTGCCGTCCGGCAGTCTTGACATCACATTGGAGATGAAGTTGCCGACATAGTCCGCTACCTTCTTAACTCCGTCTATCGGCAGATACTTGTGTACCTCAAGCATAGTTGACGCGAACGAGCCGCAGTCGTCGAGCGAGTCGATACTTGTGAGCAGGTTATGGATGCCTGTCGCGCCGCCGTACTGCTCCTTGTCCCAGAGCGCATAGTCGAGAGTGTCAACGCAGAGCTGGATATGATCCTTGATATACTGCTTTATATCTTCGCTCTCTATCATGAACGCCGCGTGCAGAAGTCCGTAGAGCGTTACGCCGAGCGGATAGTTCCAGCGGCCGTAGAGCGTGTTCTCGTTATACGGACGCACAAAGGTATCCTTGGCGTTAAGCCGCCAATAGGTCTTTGGCTCGCCCACAACATGGTGCATGTCGCACGCAACATCATAGGGGAACTCAAAGTCAGCATCGAACGGGCCTATGTACATCCACGGATCGTCCGTGCCCTTAACGCGCGCCGCGCTCTTTAATTCTATATTATCTATCGACAGGTCAAAGCCCCAGTCTCCGCCGCATACCGATTTTACGAATATGTCGTGATCGCCGAGAGCCACATCAACATCAAATTCGCAGCTTCCGCCGTCAATCGAGCAGATCTCCTTGTCGTCAAGATATACTGTGGTGTTGCCGCGAGCCTTCAGACGGAAGGTGTATTTTGCCGTTCCCATCTCATCAAAGAACGCCTTTGTCCATGCCATAGCGTACTTGCCCTCGGGCGTGCCGAACATGTGCGTGAGCTGTCCCTTGCCGTCAGCGGGGAAGGCGATATCGGGATAGAGCTTCTTGTCGAAGTCCTTCTCGCTCATGCCTACCTCGAACTCAGGTACATACTGATCGTCAACGAGCTCGGTGAACAGGAGTCCCTCCTGACCGAAGCGCTCCTTTGACGGCATCAGCATATAGAGATCCCATTTGCCGATCCATGTACCGAACTGCGCGCCGAAGCCCGCCTTTGTCTTTTCCCAGCGGAAGCGGATATCGTTCCAGCCAGGCTTTAAGGTGTAGCTTACGCGTGTCGCGGTCTCCGAATATCTCTCCTTGAATATGTCTGATTTATACACCAGCTCGCCGTTAATATAGAACTCCATCGGACCGAAGCAGTTTATATCAAACGCGCCGCCGCCACCGTTCGGGCCTGCCCAGAGCGTTGTGAACGCCCATACGCAGTCCTTATCCTTGCTTTCGGGGAAGATCTTGTTGAAGTCAACAAGATAGCGGTAGTCCGTTGTGCGGACAATGCCGTTATTGGTGTATGCGCGGTAGTAGAGATCGTGCTTGAGGTTCTGTCCCATGAACCTGTACGCGAGCGAGCGCATTACCGCTTTTACATCCGTACCTTCATAAGCATAGATGCTTTTGGTATCGTCAAAATAGTAACCCATAGTCAATACTCCTCTCATTATATGTATATATGATAATTATACAACAAAGATACAGTATTTGTCAAGGTGTTTGGTGAATGTTTACTAAGAAGAAGTTACGATAAATTGAAATTTGAATGATATTTGTGCATGAAAAAAGCGGCATCTGCGTGATGCCGCTTTTAAATCGCTTATTCTATATCCTCGCTGAGGATCTCCTCACCGTTGATGGTGATGTTGATATCCTTATACGTGCTCATGCCCGTACCTGCGGGGATCAGCTTACCGATGATAACATTCTCCTTGAGACCCATGAGCGGATCGACCTTGCCCTTGATCGCAGCGTCGGTGAGTACCTTTGTGGTCTCCTGGAACGATGCCGCGGACAGGAACGAATCCGTTGCGAGCGATGCCTTGGTGATACCCAACAGCACCGGTGATGCCGTTGCCTCAACGCCGCCCTTTGCCTTTACAGCCTCGTTAGCGTCCTCGACCTCAAGGTTATCCGTGAGTGAGCCGATGAGAAGATCGGTATCTCCCGCGTCCTCGATGCGCACCTTTCTGAGCATCTGGCGTGTGATGACCTCAACGTGCTTGTCGTTGATGTCAACGCCCTGCATACGGTATGTCCTCTGTACCTCACGCGTGATATACATCTGCACCGCGTCCGGTCCGTTGATCTTCAGTATGTCGTTCGGGTTGACGGAACCTGCTGTGATCTCGCCGCCCTTTTCGATCTGCTGACCGTCCTGCACCTTTATAGATGCGCCGTAGGGGATAGCGTAGGTCTTTGCCTCGCCGTCAGCGTTGGTGATGATGACCTCGCGTCTCTGCTTGGAGTCGTCCACCCTTACAGTACCGGCGATCTCGGAGATGATAGCCACACCCTTAGGTCTGCGTGCCTCGAAAAGCTCCTCGATACGCGGAAGACCCTGTGTGATATCGCTGCCCGACGCAACGCCGCCGGCGTGGAAGGTTCTCATTGTGAGCTGTGTACCAGGCTCACCGATCGACTGTGCTGCGATGATGCCGACAGCCTCGCCGATGTTTACGAGCGTACCCGTTGCAAGGTTCTTGCCGTAGCACTTAGCGCAAACGCCGATCTTTGACTTACATGTGAGTACCGAGCGGATCTTCACCTTGGTAATGCCCGCGTTTATGAGCTTTCTCGCCTGGTTAGCGGAGATCATGTCGCCCGCCTTTACGATCAGCTCGCCTGTTTCGGGATGGGGGATATCCTCCCATGCGATACGGCCCTCGATACGGTCGAACAGCGGCTCGATTACCTCCTCGCCGTCCTTGATATCCTCTACCTCGGTGTACTTGTTCGTGCCGCAGTCCACCTCGCGGACGATAACGTTCTGCGAAACATCAACGAGTCGTCTTGTAAGATAACCCGAGTCAGCGGTACGGAGCGCGGTATCGGTAAGACCCTTTCTCGCGCCGTGCGAGGATACGAAGTACTCAAGTACGTTAAGACCCTCACGGAAGTTAGCGCGGATAGGTATCTCGACTGTACGACCCTGAGTATCAGCCATAAGACCGCGCATCGCAGCCAGCTGTCTGATCTGGTTGGTCGAGCCTCGCGCACCTGAGTCCGCCATCATGTAGATAGGGTTGAACTCACCGAGGTTATCGAGCATGGCGTCAGTTACCTGTGATGACGCGTCAGCCCAGATCTTGATTACCTGCTGATAGCGCTCGTCGTTGTTGAGCAAGCCGAAGCGGTACTTTGCGGTGATCGCCTCGACCTTGCGCTCTGCCTCGGCAAGGATCGCCGGCTTTGCCTCCGGAACGTTGATGTCCGAGACTGAAACGGTCAGCGCGCCGAGAGTCGAATACTTATAGCCCGTAGCCTTGATCTTATCAAGCATAACAGCCGTTACGGATGTGCCGTGCGCATCGATACATCTGCCGATGATATCGCCGAGCTGGTTCTTTTTTACTATGAAGTCTATCTCATAGTCAAGCGCGGTATCCGGGTTCGTTCTGTCAACGAAGCCGAGATCCTGCGGGATGTTGTCGTTGAAGATGATGCGTCCCGCGGTCGTCGGGATAACGCCTGTGAGCAGCTTGCCGCCGACCTTCTTTGTCTTTTCGACAAGTATCTTTTCCTGGAGCGAGATAGCCTTTGTTGTATACGCGAGCTGTGCCTCGTCCTCGGAGCGGAAGCGCTTTATCGTTACCTTCTTGGCAGTGTCCAAGAAGCTCTGTACGGAGATCGTTATATACCTGCCGCATGCGGTAAAGCTTACCGGCGGAACATTCTCTATCTTTGTTTCATTAAGGCGTACTTTCTTGATCTCAAGGATGTCCTCGAACGCTTCCTTCCAGTCGGAATATGTTTTTGCGTCCGCGGCATCGACATTTTCGACCTCTGAGAGCATAGCCTCAAATGCCTCTTCACGCTCGGGAAGTCCGACGATGGAATCGCGTATCTTCCGGTAGTCCTCGCGCACGATCGTAAGATA
>CAMNAT010000015.1 GCA_946531785.1 uncultured Oscillospiraceae bacterium | reverse complement strand
CAAAGCCATCCGCCGGAGCCTTGATTATCTCCCCCGGCGCGGCAAACTGCACTATCCTGCCCTCGTTCATTATCATCACGCGGTCACCGAGCTTGAACGCCTCCTCTATATCATGCGTTACAAACAGGAAGGTCTTGCCCATGTCCTTGTGCAGCGCGGCAAGCTCGTCCTGAAGCTTTGTCCTCGTTATTGAATCTATCGCACCGAACGGCTCGTCAAGCAGCATTATCTCGGGATCCGCCGCCAGAGCGCGCGCGAGCCCCACACGCTGCTGCTGACCGCCGGAAAGCTGTGACGGGTAGCGCTTTCTGAACTCCTCCGGCGCGAGCCCGATAAGCCTGAGCAGCTCATCGACTCTTGAGCTTATCCGTGCCTTATCCCATTTAAGGAGCCGCGGCACCGACGCTATATTATCCTCTATCGTCATATGCGGAAACAGTCCTATCTGCTGTATAACATAGCCGATGCTGCGCCTGAGCTTTGCGACATCGACCTTGCTTATGTCCTCGCCCGACACGAATATACTGCCGCTGTCGGGCTCATACAGACGGTTTATCATTTTTATAAGCGTTGTCTTTCCGCAGCCGGAGGAGCCGAGTATGGTTATGAACTCGCCCGCCTCTGCGGTAAATGACACATCATTCACCGCACTGTATGACGCGCCCTTAAAGGTCTTTTTAACATTTTGGAATTCTATTGCATGAGTCATGCCAAAACTTCCTTTCGATCATTTAAGCCTGCCGTAAAACTCTTTTGCGACTTCCTCATATTCCTGCTTGTCTATGTCGACCTTCGCGTTAAGCTCAATAACGGTGTCGGTATCAAGCGCCGCGCTTACCTTATCCAGCACACCCCTGATCTCCGGATGCGCGCGGAGCGTTTCATTTCTCACTATCGGCGCAAGATAATACGGCGGCCAGAAGCTCTTATCATCCTCCAGATAGGTGAACTTATTCTTTTGCGAAAGCTGCGCCTCGGTCGAATAGCCCGGGCAGACATCTGCCTCATTGTTTTCAAGTATCTGATACTTTATGCCGTTGTCATACACATTGACAGACTTAAAGCTGAAATCTCCATATACCTTCGCAAGCCCCGGTAAGCCGTCCTCGCGATGCTCAAACTCGCCCTGTGAGCATAACCTCAGATTCGGCGCCTCACGCTGCAGATCCGACATCGTATACACATTATATTTCTTTGCCGCCTCAGTCGTTATCGCCATTCCGTTCCTGTCGTTTACCGCGGTGGATGCCAGCCATGAGATATCGAACCTCTTTTCATACTCATCCTTAACTATGCTATACACCCTATCAGGATCGCTTTCCATATCCATCTGAAGCACTGATAACAGCCCTGTTCCGGTGTATTCAGGATACAGATCTATCTCATTATTAGTTATAGCCGTATGGATAACGGAGCCCGCTATATTCTGCTTCCTCTCCACGGTATATCCCGCGTCCTCAAGCGCAAGCGCATATATCTCGCTTACCACAAGACTTTCCGTAAAGTCCTTTGAGCCGACTCTGATAGCGTTTCCCTCTGTTTTTTTGCCGCAGCCCGAAAGCGCGGTAATTGCCATTATTCCTGCAAGTATTGCTGCTGTTTTTCTTTTCATTTTTATGTACCCCTTTCAAATTATTTTATGTCTTAAAAATATTTTTTCCGCCGCTCCGAACAGTAGTCCTGCGAGCAGCGAAAGCATAGCCACAGATGCGCCGCCTATTATGAGAAGATCTGTTTTGAAAAGACCTATCCCTGTGAAGATCAGATCGCCCAGTCCTCCCGCGCCGATCTTTGACGCCAGAGTTGCGCTAGCTATGATCTCCACAGCCGCCGTCTTTAAGCCCGTTATGATGAGCGGCATAGCGAGCGGAAAGCGCACCCTTGTCCAGACCTGCCGCGGCTCCATGCCGATGCCCTCAGCTGTTTCGAGCATAAAATCCGGCACGCCGCTGAGCCCTGTGACGGTATTTATCAATATCGGCGGTATTGCAAGCACTACCAGCGCGACCGTTGCCGGAGCGGTGCCTGTACCCATCACCGGCAGCACCAGAAGCAGTATCGCAAGGCTCGGTATCACACGCAGTATTCCGAAAAGCGCGGTGATATACCGTTCTGTCCTTTTAAAATATACGCATATCACACCCGCCGGAACAGCTATCGCCGCGGCGATCAAAAGCGATATAAGACTTATCTTAAGATGCGCGGCTGTCATTGAAAGCCAGCGGCCACTGTTCTCTGCAAAATACGCTGTAAACTGATCCATCATACTGCGACCTCCTCATGTATCATTTTAGCATATTGGCAGCTTTTGGACAAGTACGCACTTTTTTGTAAGTATGGTTTCTGAAAGAAACTATTGGACAGCTATGCGTTTTTTTGAGAAAAAATACTTGAATTTTATTGTATTATATGCTATAATTGCTGTAACAGTAGTTTTGAAAGTAATGGAGGGATGCGATATGGTGAAAAAGGAGGATCTGCCTGAGTGTCCGGTCGCTACAACGCTGCAGCTTATCGGCAACAAATGGAAAATACTGATAATACGGAATCTGCTTGTGCGCCCGTGGCGCTTCAATGAGCTGCACAAGTCGCTTGAAGGCATAAGCCAGAAGGTGCTGACGGCAAATCTGCGCGAAATGGAGGCTGACGGCATCATATGCCGCGAGGTGTTTGCGGAGGTGCCGCCGAGAGTCGAATACTCACTTTCCGAGCTTGGCGAAAGCATTCGCCCGATCCTTGACGCGTTAAAGGACTGGGGCGAAAAATATAAGGCAAATTTACTCTGAATACGAAGGGAGCGTATAAGAATGACCACAAATGATTGTTTAGCTATGCTGCGCAGCATAAAGGATGCCGCGTTTGCAACCGTTGATGAAAACGGAAGACCGCAGGTAAGAATAATAGATGTTATGCTCGTCGAGGACGAAAAGCTGTACTTCTGCACAGCGCGGGGCAAGAGCTTCTACCGCCAGCTCATAAACAGCGGCGCTGTTGCCGTGACAGCACTCAACAAGGACTTCAAGACGGTACGCGTTGCGGGCTATGTCAAAAAGCTTGAAGATCAGAAATACTGGATAGACCGTATCTTTGAAGAAAATCCGGTGATGAACGATGTTTACCCCGGCGATACGAGATATATCCTCGAACCGTTCTGCATCTATGAGGCTCAGGTGGAGATGTTCGATCTTGGCACCTCGCCCATTTACCGCGAAAGCCATTCTATGGGCGGCTGTGATATAAAGGAAGCCGGATTTGAGATAACGGACAACTGTATCGCATGCGGCACCTGCAAAAGCGTATGCCCGCAGGGGTGCATCTCTGAAGGCGATATATATTCCATCTCCGGTGAGCATTGCCTGCATTGCGGCAACTGCTTTGAAAACTGCCCGGTAGAAGCAATTATCAGAAAATAAACGCAAGAAAAAACCGATCGCCATTTGCAATCGGTTTTTTTGATTTTTACTTATATTATTTAACGATAAACGCGTCAATTTCCTTCATGAATGCTGAAGCATCGTCGGTATGAACCTCAACCTTAATCGGCTTTGATAAATCGAGGCTGAATATACCCATAATTGACTTTGCGTCTACAACATATCTGCCCGATGTCAGATCAACGTCGAATGAATACTTGCTAACAGTGTTCACAAAATCTTTTACATCATTGATCGAGCCTAAAAGCATGTTAAATGTTGTCATAAAAATCTCCTCCTCTTTCTTGTGGAGCCTTATGTATTTGACTCCTGTCGTTTTGCTTAAATAGCAGCATTTAGTTTTTGCCGACTATGGGTGTATAATACAATATTTTTTTAAATTAGTCAATACCTATTGCAAAACTTTTTCTAATTTTATATAATAGTGCTAAATTAAAAATTGTTTTTTGGAGGATGTTATGAAAAATGTGGCATTCTATACGCTCGGATGCAAGGTAAATCAATACGAAACAGAGGCAGTTTCCGAGCTTTTTGAGGACGCGGGATATACCGTCGTTCCGTTCGATGAAAGAGCCGATTATTACATTATAAACACCTGCTCGGTGACATCCATGAGCGACAGGAAATCGCGGCAGATGATACGCCGCGCAAAGAAGGCGAACCCCGATTCTATAATAGCCGTCATGGGCTGCTATTCCCAGACCGCGCCCGATGATGTTTTGGATATTGAAGGGGTGAATCTGGTACTCGGTACCAAGGATCGCGCGTCCGTCCTGCGGCTGATAGAGCCGCTGTCAAGTACGGACAAGCTCAACGCAGTTACAAGCGTCAGGGATAACCACACCTTTGAGGAGCTTACCGTCCGCCGCTGCATGGATCACACACGCGCATATATAAAGATACAGGATGGCTGCTCTCAGTTCTGCTCATACTGCATTATCCCCTACGCGCGCGGTCCTGTGCGCAGCAGAAAAGAGGAGGATGTATTAAAAGAGGCACAGGCACTGAGCGATGCCGGATACAAGGAGCTCATTCTCACCGGCATCCATGCCGCATCATATGGCAAGGATCTGGGCGATACATCGCTCTGGGAGCTTTTAAATAAGATAGATAAGATAGACGGCATAGAACGCGTGAGGATGTCCTCAATAGAGCCGATGACGCTTAGTCCGGAGTTTGTACTTAAAATAAAGGACTGCAAAAAGCTTTGTCCGCATTTCCATATCTCGCTCCAGTCCGGCTGTGACGAGACGCTGCGCCGGATGAACCGCAAATATACAACAGAGGAATTTGCGGGCGTTGCGGACACTTTAAGGCAGTATTTCCCCGACTGCGCGATAACTACCGATATAATGACCGGATTTGCCGGAGAAACGGACGAGGAATTCCAAAAGACTCTTGAATTTGCCGAGAGGATGCAGTTTGCGGACGCGCATATCTTCCAGTACTCGCCGCGCCGCGGCACACCGGCGGCACGCCGTCCCGATCAGGTCGCGCCGGAGATAAAGGATAAGCGCGCCAAAGCGGTGGCTGAGGTCTGCGAACGGTCACGAACCGCGTTTCTGAACCGCCATATCGGCAGAACTATGGATATACTGTTTGAGACGCGCGCCGACGACGGGCTGTACGAGGGCAAGACGGCAAACTATATAAATGTACATGTCCCGACCGACGAGGAGCTCAGCGGCGAGTTCCGCAGGGTGAGGCTTTTATGTGTAAAAAACAATATCATCGAGGGCGAGATCGTTGAATAAAAACTAAAATGACAAACGAGATTTCAAGAGATATCGGAAGAAAATCAACGAAAATCGAAGATAATTATTTGTTTTTAAAAAACTTTTCAAAAAAGTATTGACAAAGCCGATAAAACATAGTAAAATAGTCCACGTTGTAAATGAATACTAAATTTTAACGGAGGTAATATAACATGAAGCCTAATTCAAGTTATTTGCAGAAGCCGGCAGAAGTCGATAGAAAATGGTATATAATCGACGCTGCAGGTAAGCCGCTCGGCAGAGTCGCTGCGCAGGCTGCAACTATTTTAAGAGGTAAGCACCTTCCGACATTCACTCCGAATGTTGACTGCGGTGATTTCGTTATCGTTATCAACGCTGCTCAGGCTGTTCTTACCGGAAACAAGCTCAACAACAAGGTTCGTTATTATCACACGGGCTGGGTTGGCGGTCTCAAGGAGATCAAGTATAAGGATCTCATGAAGGAGAACCCTGAGAAGGCTATGTGGTATGCTGTTAACGGCATGCTCCCGAACAACTCGATCGGAAGAAAGGCTATTACAAGACTTAAGGTCTACAGAGACGGTGAACACAAGAACGAGGCTCAGAAGCCCGAGATGTGGACACAAGAGATCAAATAAGGAACAGGAGGGTTTTAAACAATGGCAGATGTACAGTACTATGGTACAGGTAGAAGAAAATCATCCGTTGCAAGAGTCCGCTTGGTTCCCGGCAACGGCAAAATAACAATAAACAAGAGAGATATAGATGAGTATTTCGGTCTCGAAACACTCAAGCTCATCGTTCGTCAGCCGATGGTGCTCACAAAGACACTCGGCAAGTTCGATGTTATCGTTAAGGTAGAGGGCGGCGGCTTCACAGGTCAGGCAGGCGCTATCCGCCACGGTATTTCAAGAGCGCTTCTCGAGGTCGATTCAGAGGCTTACCGCGCAGACCTCAAGGCTGCAGGCTTCCTCACACGCGACTCGCGTATGAAGGAAAGAAAGAAGTACGGTCTCAAGGCAGCGAGAAGAGCACCGCAGTTCTCAAAGAGATAAGCTTTTATACAGAAATATCAAAGGTCCGGAAGCCATACGGTTGCCGGACTTTTTTCATGTCCTTTTCTTTCATTTAAAATACCCAAAACAAAACTTCATGGAAATATATTGACAAAACAGCAGAAATTTAATAAAATAAATATAGTATTTTTCGTGGAGGTTACTTGCAATGAGCAAACAAAATAAATTTGATTCAATGGACGGAACAGAACTGTGCATGTATCAGGTATCCACGCTGCAGGCGTTGGCTATGGGCTATAACCGCGCCGTAATCACAGTGGAGGAGCTGCTGCGGCATGGAGACACGGGGCTCGGCACCTTTGAGGGCGTGGATGGCGAAATGATAGTTGTAGACGGCATCTGCTACCGTGCTACGGCAGACGGCACCGTGGTAAAGGCAGCACCCGAGACAGGTGTGCCCTTCGCATCGGTTTCCCATATAGGCGATCAGCGCAGATTTTCGCTGGAGTCGGTGACGGATATCGAAACGCTAAAGGAGCTGCTGACACTGCGCATTGAGGAGAATTTCGGTCTGAACAGTATGCACATGGTTCGCATCGACGGCTCCTTTGAGCGCGTCTGTGCCCGTTCGGAGACCGGACAGCTCACCCATCACATCACCTTAAAAGAAATGTTAGACGGTAATCAGCAGGACTTTTTCTTTGACAATGTCGACGGCACATTGATCTGCGTTTACTATCCGGATTACATGGACGGCATCAACGCTCCGGGCTGGCATCTGCATTTCCTGTCCGCTGACAGAACCGGCGGCGGTCATGTATTCGACCTCAACCTCAGGAGCGGCGAAGCGCTGATGGACAAGATCAGCCGCATCGAGATCCAGCTTCCGTACTCCCCCGCCTTTGATACCTATTCGCTTAAAAACGCCTCGCAGGACGAGATCCGCCAGGTGGAGCAGGGAAAGAAATAATAAGCTGCAATAACACAAGATCCCCGAAGCAACGCTCCGGGGATCATTTTTATTTCACATCATCCTTCACATCGTCAAATTCGATGACGGTGTTGTTCATGTTCACGACACGCATATAGCTGATATGCGAGGATACGAGCTTTACAAGCTGTATGCCGGTGATGTCATAGCTGTTGTCGGTATTGTCAAATTCATATTCGGTCGGGTTGAACGGGATGCCCTTGTCGCGTATGCGGAGGATCAGCTTATCGCCGTTGAGCACAATGCATATATCCACCCACTGCGATGACTTACCGCCGAACTTTATGCTGTTTACCACCATTTCCTCCGCGGCGACCGCTGCAAAGTTGCAGATGCGCTTTTTCACTCCGTTCGCCTTGCAGAAGGTTATTATCTTTACCGGAATATCCGGAGTGCTTTCAAGCTCCGCCTTGATCGAGATATCCAGACATGTACCCGGATTTTCATACGGGATCATAAGCATTCCGCTGCCTTTGAAATTGATCCTGCGGTATACCTGCATAACAATAAGCACCACCGCCTCCGACATCACATATGCGAACGCGAGACTGTATATACCGTTATTTGCCGTGAGCTTTCCGATCTGCACGCCAATAACAAGGCACGGGATCATTATAAGCCCGCCGGTGAGTATCGAGATAAATCCCGAAAACTTCTTTTTCCCAAGCGACTCATAATAGCCGGCAAAGAATGCATTCCACACAGACAAAGGGAGGCAGATCGCAAACAAACGGACTACCGGCTTCATAAACTTATCCACAAACGGGAGCATCGCCTCATCAATGGCATACAGCTCTACCAGATTATCGGCAATAATAAAGCTGACCACGACCATGAGCAATGCAAGTATCGTTGTTATGAAAAGTGTTTCGCGAGACATAGTCCGTGTCCCGATATAGTCAAACTCCTTTCTCATCACCCTGCCGAGCATAGGCGCCAGACTGATAAATCCCGCTATCAGAATTTCCGTGATCAGGATGATGTTCCGACACACAGTGAATATCGGTATTCCCCAACCGGCGATAAGATAAACAATGGCAAGACCCACTCCAAGCTCCGCGCAGAATGTCGACAGCATAGCATACATCGACGGCTTAGAAAGACGCATAACCAGGTCAAAGGGCAGACTTTTATCCGGCTTTACGAGCTTCAGTTTCAGATCCGGCGTATGAAAATACGGGACGAACGCCGCCATCGCAAATAAGAATCCGCATATAGTTGCAATAGCAGCGCCCTTGACTCCTAAGTGTGTGAGCTTCAGCAGTGCAATGTCTATCAGAAAATTCATCATGTTTGCACTTATTATGTACGCAGTCGCTACCTTCTCGCCCTTTTCGATCCCCATGTAGCTGGTGATAAGTATGCCGATACCGACCACCGGAGCGCCGAGCATATTTATAAATATGAACGCTTTTGCCTCCTCATACAGCTCAAGATTTAACGGGAAGCCGCTTGCCTTGTTTGCAAGCAGTGCCGCTATCGGCTCCGCAGCAATGAATGATGCCGCAGAAAACAGCAGCCCTATGGCAAGCGTGACTATCATCGTAAATGTCATGACCTGCGACGCGCCCTTATTATTACGCGCCGCGAGCATTCGCCCGGCAACAAGCGAGCCGCCAACGCCAAGGCTGAAGCCGGGCAGCTGAATGAGCGTTTCTATAGGCAGCGAAAGCGTGATCGCCGACATTGCGACGGTTCCGTCAAGCATTCCCGTAAGGATGGTATCCACCACCTTCCACAGCTGCAAAGTTACCGCCATGATCAGTCCCGGGAGCATATATTGAAATAGTCTGTTCTTTAAAAACCTCTGGTTGCTTTTATGCATCCGCTATCACTTCTCCACTAACATTTCCATTATCTTGTCATATGACAGCTCTTCATCGAACAAAAGCTCGTCATATATCATATCTATATTATCCTCATCATGCTCGACCTCCACCGAGTAGAGCCGCGCCGTATCCGGATAATCTCCGGTAACATCGGCAATGGCGGTTATCGCTATTACCGAAAGGACTGCAAGCTTCATCTTAGACAGCACATCGCAGTCAAATGCGCCCTTTAAAAAGTATCGGTAAACAAAATATACCGCAAGCTGTTCTGTCACAAGCTCGTCATAGCTGTGCCGCGCACCGCTTATCTCGCGCTCATAGGTCTTATCGAGTATATCTGTCCAACCGTCATTTAACACCTCCAGCCTGCGGAGCAGATCTATATATGCCGCCGCGCTGCGGTGCCCGGCCTTATGATCCTCAGGCTCATAACTTAGCCTGTTATAATCGTTTTCGTTTATCCTCTCCTGAGCCTTTTCCGTATAGTCCATAGCAAGCCTGAGTCTTGTGAGGATATCCCTATCACGATCCTGAAGTATCTCAAACACCTTTTTACGCGCATCGAATGTAAAGGTAAATATCGGCTCATCACACACTGCTGTCTCTCCGGTAAGCGTTACCTTTTCGCGGTTGTTCAGTATTATATCCGCCGCCGCCTCGCATGAAACAGATATGCCGCGCTCGGCATAGTCCTCCCAGAACTCGGTAAAGCGCGGGTATTCATCACAAATTATGCATAGCTCATGACCGTTGCGCACCATCTCGCACCAGCCGTCGTCACTCAGCAGAGGGCAGTGCCCGTCAACATGCCGGAACACATTTTCATCATCTATCGCCTCGCGGACCTTGTCTCCGAATTCGCCTTGTATTGTCGAAAACCTTTCAAGGGCTTCATCATCCACCTCGACATCCCATCCGCCGCGGCAGCAGTTGTGCCGACACTCTCCGCCGATACACTTAAACCGTGAATAATAATCAGGAACGATCATTTTCCTTCAACCCTTCAAAAAGATTTATCACATATTCCTTCGCGACCGGATGATATGCATACGGCGCGATAGCGGATAGCGGCTCCAAAACGAACCGGCGCTTTGTCATCTCCGGATGCGGGATGATGAGATCATCGGTGCATATCACCTCATCATCATATAAAAGAATATCGATATCAAGCGTTCTCGGTCCCCAATGGATAGTCCGCTCACGCCCTGCCTCCGCCTCGATGCCGTGGATAATTTCAAGCAGCTCGGACGGTGAAAGCACCGTATCCAGCTCGGCGCACGCATTCAGGAACTCATCCTGATCGGTATATCCGACAGGCTCGGTCGCGATATACTCCGACACCTTTTTTATCCGGCAAAGATCGGTGTCTTCAAGCTTTTTAAGAGCAAAGTCAAGATACCCCTTCTTATCGCCCATGTTCGAGCCAAGTCCTATGTACACCTTATGACGGCTGCGGCTCAGCGTTACGCCTATGCTTGTGAGCGGCAGTCCGACCGGCGCCCACGGCTTTTTCAGCGTTATATCCACTCGATCAAGCTGCGGATAGCATAAAAGCAAGGCGTTGGCGATATTCTCCGCCGCCGCCTCGATCAGCTTGCAGGTGTTCTTCTTTGTAAACTCGGTCACAAACTCGCACACCTCGGCATAATTCACGGCATCTGAAATATCATCTGAGCCTGCCGCCCTGCTCATATCCGCAAAAAGGGAAAGCGAAATGGCAAACTTCTGCCCCATCGCTTTCTCTTCTTTTAAAACACCGTGATTTGCAAATACTATAAGCTCCTGTATCTCGATACGATCACTCGTCATCTTTTGTCTCCATATTCTTCATCGCAAGTATCCTGTTTTTCAAAAGCTGCTCGATCGTGTTCTCCATCTTGAGCATCCTGAGCTCATACTGCTCAAATTCGTCAAGTATCGCGCCATGAACATTTTTAAGATCGCGCACAGCCTCCTTCAATGCCGCATGATTACCGCTGACGAGCGATATACTCGGATTGGTGACATTTTCAAGCGTTGAGCGCATCGCATCGGTCGCATCCTTCATCCTTACGCCGGCAGCCGCAGCTTTTTCAAGTCCCTCGGCAGCCTTACCGCCGAACGCGGCAACAGCTTCCTCGAGAACGCCTATCCTTTCGGAAATATCCGCGGTGCGCTCATACATGCTCTTTGTGGTAGTCTCAAGCTCAGACACTCTGTTTGCAAGCGACTGGAGCACCACCCTTGTATCCTTTATCTGATTGAGCTGCTTCTGGACAGTCTCATATATCAATACCATTACTTCATTATCTGACGGCATTTACTATCATCTCATTTCTTTGGTTTTATATCTCCATTCTACCATATATCCGCCAAATTTTCAACTGCTTTTTCACAAAAACTGCTAAATAGTGAGCACACCTGTTTCAGATTCGATGAGGATCATTATATCCTCCTCCCTGCCGTTCTCAGCATTGATATATACCAAAAAGTTCTTCCCGTCATATTCACCCTTATATTCATAGCAAAGCACCTCGCGAAGCGAGTCCTTCGGAATAATGACCGGAGAGACATCGCTCACATAGAGATGCGTTGAAACATGCGCCCGCGCCTCGTCGGGTGTCATAACATTCTCAGGTATCTGCCTGCGGCGGTGGTTCATGAGATAGCCCTTGCTTTCAAGCCCCAGTATCTCGCCGTTATCGAGCGCCACCCGTACCTTTACAAGATCGCTGTAGCACTTTATCCCGTCCTGATTGTATGCAAAATTGATCGTGGCCACATTATCCTTTGTCTCATAATAGCTCTCTGCCATATCCTCTATCCCGCGGCTCTTTAGAAACATCTCCGCGCGCTTTGATGCGGCATTTATATCATATTTATAGTCCTTGACCTCTCTTGTGTCAACAAAGGAAAGAACATATCCGCCGCGCTTGGCCACGCTTATACTTATCCTGTCATCCGCAGAAAAGTTATAGGTCTCTATCGCCGTATTTGAAAGCTCGTTTTCAAACCGCAGCCGCTCGCCGCGCTCGCCCAAAAACTCCTTTGCCGCCTCGAGCGCCTCATCCTGCGATATCGCCGGCATGTCTTTAAGCATATACGATTCCATATTCTCAATATGCTCCGAAAACGGGCCGTCATATATCAGTGACGGATAGCCGTCAAAGGCATGCTCCACATTTTCAAGATCTGCAAATATCGACTGATCTGCGGCAAGCACCGTGGTAAACACCTCCGCGGACGCGGTCTTGAGCTCTATCTCACCGCTGTATATCCGCGTTTCTATATCACTCAACCCCTGCCCGAGCTTGGAGGCATAATCATTCAGCTTTGAAAGCGTGCTGTATTCCTCATCGGTTATCTCCGCACCGTTTATCATGTTCTGCGACAGGACATAGGTATAGTCGCCCACCTGTGACAGAAACCGTGCGGTGCCTTCAAGATTTATATCCCCCTGCGGCAGCTCGCCGAAGCACGATTTTGCCTCCGCCGCCTGCATGAATATCTCATTTGAAAGCGATGCGAGCTGCGCGGGAGTCGCGGCAAGCTGCGCCTTTGACAGCAGCGAGTCGATGTTGTTCACATAGTCGGTGAGCTCAAAGAAAGCCCTGTCATAGCTGTTATTTACGGCTGTTTCAAGGCTTCTGTTCCTGAAATAGCACCTTCCCCACATAACTGCCGAAAATGCAAACGCAAGCCCTAGTGCGGTATATGCCGCCGCGTGTATTTTTACTGATCGTTTCATAACGGTTCTCCTTTCTCCTTGCCTGAAATGAAAGATTACCGTTAGTATGCGCGGATATGTATAAAATTATGAAAAATGTTAAGAATTTATCCGAGACTTTCTGAAAGGAATTATTAAAATGAAAAAATATTTATTTCCGCTTATACTTATCGTTATGCTCATCTTTGCGCTCTGCGCCTATGCCTCGGATGTGCGCCGCGATCTCAGCGAGTCACTCGTACGGCTGCATGTTATCGCCGCGAGCGATTCGGACTATGACCAGAATATAAAGCTCGCTGTGCGCGATGCGATACTTTCAGCCACACAGGAGCTTGATAAAAACGACCCGAACGGATTTGCAAAAGCCGCAGAAGCTGCCGCAAATGAATATCTCAAAAGTCACAGCGTCCCATACCTTGCCCATGCCGAATACGGCAGGTTTGATTTTCCGGAAAAGGAGTATCAGGGCTTCACCCTCCCCGCAGGAGAATATAACGGTGTGCGTGTTATCCTCGGCAGCGGAGAGGGGCATAACTGGTGGTGCATACTCTATCCGCCGATGTGCTTTGACGGGGACGCGGAGGAGCTTCAAAGATCATTGAGACCGGACACATATGATGTGATAAGCAGCCCAAAGCGCGAGGTGCGTTTCCGTATAGCGGAATTGTTAGGCTTGTGATACTCTTGTTTCCCTTGACTTACTTGTGATTTTACGCTATAATATTAATATTGCTTAAAAAAAGGAGTTAAAAGTTATAATGCTTGAGCTTAAAAATATATCATTTTCCGTTAATGATGACAGCGAGAAAACGGAGATCATAAAGGATCTCGATCTCAAAATAGAAAAGAATAAATTCACAGTAATAACCGGGCCGAACGGCGGCGGAAAATCCACGCTTGCAAAGCTGATCGCGGGCATTGAGAAGCCGACCGCGGGACAGATCTTCTTTGACGGCAAGGACATCACCGACATGAGCATAACCGACCGCGCAAGGCTCGGCATAGGCTTTGCATTCCAGCAGCCGGTACGGTTCAAGGGGATATCAGTCCTCGACCTCTTAAAACTGGCTTCCGGCAAGGAGCTTTCTCTTGACGAGGCGTGCAGCTACCTCTCCGAGGTCGGGCTCTGCGCAAGAGACTACATAAACCGCGAGGTGAATGCGTCTCTCTCCGGCGGTGAGCTCAAAAGAATAGAGATCGCGACAGTGCTTGCAAGGGATATAAAGCTTGCGGTATTCGACGAGCCGGAGGCGGGGATCGACCTCTGGAGCTTCCAGAACCTTATCCGTATATTTGAAAAGATGCGCAGCTCCGGCAAGGACAGGACGATCATCGTTATATCGCATCAGGAGCGCATCTTAAACATTGCAGATGATATCATCGTGCTTGCCGACGGTCGTGTACAGGAGCAGGGCGCGGCGGATAATATACTCCCCGAGATCACTGGTACGGAATCAGCTAAAAGCCCATGCAAAAAGATCATGTGAGGAGGCAGCGGACATGCAGAAGATGGATGAGATACAGAAAAGACTTTTCAGAGAGGTCGCAGACCTTCACAAGCTGCCCGAGGGCGCGTATAATCTGCGTGCAAACGGCGGACTTGCCGGAAGAAGGACGACCGCAAATATAGATATACAGACAAAGACCGAAAAGAGCGGCATAGATATAACCATAAAGCCCGGTACAAAGGGCGAGAGCCTCCATATCCCTGTGGTGCTCAGCGAGAGCGGAATAACCGAAACAGTTTACAATGATTTCTTTGTTGGTGATGACTGCGATGTACTGATAGTCGCAGGCTGCGGCATAGACAACTGCGGAACGCAGGACTCTGAGCATGACGGAATACACCGCTTCCATATCGGCAAAAACTCAAAGGTGCGCTATGTTGAAAAGCATTACGGCTCCGGCGACGGCAAGGGCAAGAGAATCTTAAACCCCGTTACCGAGGTATATATGGACGAGGGCAGCACCATGGAGATGGAAATGGTGCAGATCAAGGGCGTTGACTCCACCGAGCGCACAACGCTCGCGGAGCTGAAAAAGGATTCCAAGCTCGTTGTCCGCGAAAGGCTGATGACGCACGGAGACCAAAGCGCACTCAGCATATACAAGGTAGAGCTTAACGGCGACGGATCAAGCGCAGATGTTGTTTCCCGCTCCGTAGCGCGCGATACATCATATCAGAAATTTGATGCGTGCATCATCGGCAACGCCGCATGCAACGGACACACCGAATGTGACTCCATAATCATGGACAGCGGCCGCATCCTTGCGGTCCCCTCGCTTGAAGCCAACAACACCGAGGCAATGCTCGTGCATGAGGCGGCGATCGGCAAGATCGCGGGAGATCAGCTCATAAAGCTGATGTCTCTGGGACTCACCGAGCAGGAGGCCGAGGAGCAGATCATAAACGGATTTCTTAAATAAAATAACCACGCAAAAACGGAAGTCAGCACGACTTCCGTTTTTATGTTTCAACTGATCTCTTCCACGCCGCCCAGAAAATATACCTTTTCATATCCTAGGTAGTCCAGACAGGTCTTTGCCTGCATACTTCGCTTACCCGTCGCACAATATACGACGACAGTTGTGCTTTTATCCGGTATTATTCTTTTTGCATTCACGCCGACACCGAGATATGAAATATTTACCGCGCCTTCAAGGTGGGCTTTTGCGTATTCCTCCTCGGTGCGCACATCAACAAGCACCGCGCCGTCCTTCATAAGCTCCCGCGCCTTATCAAGCGTTATTTTCACCACAGGTTTTTTCTCTATCTCGCCTATATCGTCCTTATTGACTACAGGTACACTTCTTTCCGCTTCGATCTTGTATACGGCTATTCCGTGCGGCGGAAGAATACCGGATATATCATTCTCGTCCCTATGAATTATAAGGTTACGCGCTTTCAGGATATCTCCCTCAAAGCCCGCATCGGCGGGATCAAGCATATAAGCAAGGCTTTCTTTGCTTCTGTTCAGGAACGCGACAGCCTTTACTCTTGAATTTTTCTCGCCCAGATCCTTTATCCAGACCTCACCCAACAGCTTGCCGTCCTTTGATCTTATCTCATGCGCAACAAACGCCTGCAGGCATGCGCTGTCCTGATCTATCGCGATCAGCTCCTTATTTTTAAGTATTTCAAGCGTATCATCACTTATTTTCGTGAGGTCGCAGCCTATCATAAGCGGAGTTGACATCATGCACCACATAGCAAAGTGTGTAAGCTCCTCATCATGCGTCAGCCCGCCGTTTCCGAGCTGCATCATATCAAGATCATTCACATGCCCCGGCGAGCAGTAGCGGGCTAACGGCTTTATCATATCTATCTGATATATTATGCTGTCAAAATCAGGCGTTATATCACCGCCCGTGCGCCACGAATCGGCTACCCTTGCCGCCCACGGTCCGGGGAACTGCCAGCGGCAGATATTATATACAAGCTGTCTGCCTGTTTCGTGCCGCAGCCGGTCTATAATTTTTCCTATCTTTGTGTACTGCTCCTCCTCGTCAAGTCCGAGACGCACTCCGCCGCACCAATCGACCTTGATGAAGTCAAATCCGAACTCGTCAAGATACATTCTGAGATCCTGCTCCTCATATCCGTACAATCCCACATTTACGCCGTCGCTATCCTCGCTGTCATAATAGTGACCGCAGGTGTTGTCGCCGCCGTCAGAGTATGTTCCCGCCTTTAAGCCCAATGAATGGGCATAGTCGGCAACAGGCTTTATACCGTTCGGAAAACGCTCCTTATGAAATTTAAGCCTGCCGTCCTTACCGCGGCCGCCGAAAAAGCCGTCATCCATATTGAGGTATGTATAGCCATAACCGGCAAGACCTGTTTTAACAAGCGCGTCCGCCTGCTCTTTCATTATTTGTTCACTTATGTGTGTGCGGAAGCAGTTCCATGATGCCCATCCCATGATCGGTGTTTTGCGATATATATTATTCTCCTGCATATTCGGCTCCTTATATAATTTCTACTCTCTGTGTCTGTCCCTTTATCAATGGATATTTAACATTGTTATAGACTAATAC